>NZ_JAQMYQ010000112.1:0-797 GCF_028369275.1 Mitsuaria sp. RG | reverse complement strand
CAATCCGACCTGAGCTACCGCTTCGAGCCCCTGGCCAGCCAGGACCCGTTCGAAGTGGTCTCGTTCACCCTCGACGAAGCCCTCAGCACCCCGTTCAGGCTGGTGCTCGAACTGGTCAGCTACGAAGACAACGTCGATTTCGCCCACCTGCTCGACAAGCCCGCGCTGTTCACCATCCTGCGCGGCCAGCGACCGATGCGCCATGTACACGGCCTGATCAGCGCCTTCAGCCAGGGCGACACCGGCAACTGCCGCACCCGCTACCAGGCCGTGATCGAGCCCAAGCTGGCCCGCGCCGGGCTGCGTTCGAACTGGCGTATCTTCCAGCAACAAAGTGTGCCGCAGATCCTCGAAACCCTGTTCAAGGCCCAGCGCATCACCGACTTCGAGCTGGGCCACAGCTTCCCCCACGCGCCCCGCGAGTTCTGCGTCCAGGCCGGCGAAACCGACCTCGCCTTCATCACCCGCCTGGCCGCCGAGGAAGGCTTCATCTACCGCTTCGTCCACAGCGCCAAGGGCCACCGCCTGCTCATCAGCGACCGCGTGCTGACCCTAGGCATGATCAGCTCCAGCCTGGTCAAGATCGAAGACGATGACGACGACGAAGGCTTCATCGACGACGACTACCCCGACCCGCTGGCCGTGCTCTACCACGCCAACAGCGGCGGCGACCAGGCCCGCCCCTGCCTGCGCCGCCTGCACTACCGCGAACAGGTGCGCACGGCCCGCCAGGTGCAACGCGACTACTCCTTCACCCACCCGGCCTACCACCTGCAGCAGGAGTTCAACGCCAGCGA
>NZ_JAQMYQ010000111.1:0-1104 GCF_028369275.1 Mitsuaria sp. RG | reverse complement strand
ACCGCTGGTGGCCGAGTACGGCCTGGGCCTGGGCTACGACCTCGGGGTGATCCGCAACGATCGCTACAACGGCGAGTACCACGGCCGTGCCAGCAGCCATTCGCTGGAGTTGTTCGCCCGCGGCCAGCACATGGCCGCCAGCGTGACCTTCGCCCACAGCCTGGAACGCCCCGACGTGCTGACCGACAAGGAACGCCCGGTGTATTTCCGCCTGGATTTCTTCCTCTGATCCACCTGATCCCCTGACTTACGAGACCTGACATGGACGTCCGCCTGTTCGCCTTCCTGGCCCGCCAACGCTCGGCCGCCATTCAGCCTCGTGAGCGTTTCTGCGGGTTGCCCAAGCGGGGCCTGGCGTTCCTGCTGGCCAACGCCATGTTCTGGCAGCCATTCTGGGCGCAGGCCGCCGAAGGCGTGGTGGTCAGCGGGCCGGGCACCCGGCTGGACCAGGCGGGCAATGGCGTGCCGATCGTCAACATCGCCGCGCCCAATGGCAGCGGGCTGTCGCACAACCAGTTCAGCGACTACAACGTCGGCCAGCAGGGGCTGATCCTCAACAACGCCACCGAGCGTACCCAGGCCACCCAGCTGGGCGGGATCATTCTTGGCAACCCGAACCTGCAGGGCCAGGCGGCCAACGTCATCCTCAACGAGGTCAATGGCGCCAACGCCAGCCAGTTGCGTGGCTACACCGAGGTCGCGGGGCATGCGGCGCATGTCATCGTCGCCAACCCCCACGGCATCACCTGCGATGGCTGCGGTTTCATCAATACGCCACAGGCCACGCTCAGCACCGGCAAGCCGGTGATCGAGAACGGCCAACTGACCCGTTACCAGGTCGACCGGGGCCACATCGCCATCGAAGGCACAGGGATCAATGCCAGCAACGTCGACAGCTTCGAGCTGATTGCCCGCAGCACCAAGATCAATGCCGAGATCCAGGCCCGCAACCTGGCCATCGTCGCCGGGCGCAACGATGTCGATGCCCGCACCTTGGCGGCCACCGCGCGTGCTGACGACGGCAGCGCCAAGCCGAGCCTGGCGATCGACTCCAGCGCGCTGGGCGGCATGTATGCCGGCGCGGTGAGGCTGGTCGGCACCGAA
>NZ_JAQMYQ010000110.1:0-1212 GCF_028369275.1 Mitsuaria sp. RG | reverse complement strand
TGAACTGGCCTAATGATTTTGGACACCTTCATCGGGCGCTATGATGGCGCCCAATTGGAGGCAAAATCAGTGCGTAAATCTTATTCAAGAGAATACAAAGTCCAAGCTGCCGAAATGGTGCTGGACGGTGGGCAGTCAGTTCCTGAGGTCTGTGCCGCCCTTGGGCTGGGCCCTACCGCGCTTCGCCGCTGGGTTGATCAGGTGCGTGAAGAGAGAGCCGGTAAGGTTCCTGCTGGAGCCAAAGCGATCACACCCGAGCAGCAACGAATTGAAGAACTCGAAGCGCTGGTTCGGCAAAAGGATCGGGATATCGAAATCCTAAAAAAGGCCAGTGCTCTCCTGCTTCGGGACTCCAAAGATCGTTCTCGCTGATCAACGAGCTGAGTGAGCAATACCCTGTTGTCGACTGCTGCCGCGTGCTTGGGGTTAAGCGCAGCAGTTTCTATGCGTGGCGCAAACGGCAAGGACGTGAAAACCCGGCAAGAGATGCGCTACGCCTGCTGGTAATCAAGCACTTCAACGCATCGCGAAGTGCTTCTGGCTCGCGAACCCTGGCGCAGGAATTGCGGCACGAAGGCCATGAAATAGGACGATACAAGGTGCGTGCGCTAATGCGTGAAGCTGGCCTGAAGTGCAAACAGCGCAGGCCGCACCGCTATCGGTCATCAGGGGCAGAAGCGTTGATCGCCGAGAATCAGCTGAAGCGCAATTTCAAGGTTTCGGCGATCAATGAGGTTTGGTGTGGTGATGTGACCTATATCCAGATTGGCAGGCGCTGGCTGTACCTAGCCGCCGTGATTGACCTCTATGCCCGTCGCGTAGTGGGTTGGGCATTCTCGATGATTGCAGATGCCAACTTAGCTTGTAACGCCCTGCGCATGGCCGCTGAATCGCGGGGTAGGCCGGCGGGCGTAATGTTTCATTCAGACCAGGGCTGTCAGTACACCAGCCATAAATTCAGAGCCGCGCTCGATGAGTACAACTTGAACCAGAGCATGAGCCATCGAGGCCAATGCTGGGATAACGCTGCCATGGAGCGATTCTTCGGAGCATTGAAATCAGAATGGGTGCCGGCAGAGGGTTACGAGACCGAAGCGCAGGCACGAGTGGATATCCAGGCTTATCTGATGCGCTACAACCTCAAGCGCCTCCACAGCTACAACGGCTATGAAACGCCAGTAGCCATGGAGGAAAAGCTCAAGGCAGCGGCAT
>NZ_JAQMYQ010000011.1:0-130705 GCF_028369275.1 Mitsuaria sp. RG | reverse complement strand
CGTGGAGACATTGCAGGGCGCTCACGCTCATTCGTTCTATCGGCTTCGGCTGGCCAGTGGGCTGCTCCTGCTGGAGGCGGGACTGCTCCTGTTGCAGGGGCAGCGCGATGACAAGGACCGGCGTTTCTGGAGCGAGGTGGTGGCCGCAGGATTGGCCAGTGCGGCGGCGGGGTTCGAGCTTCTCGCGGTGGGGACGGAGCAGACCCTGCTGGGCGTCGGGCGGAACAGCGCGATTGCGCGGGGAGCGGACATCAGCCTGGGGCGCTATCGGCTGTGGGGGGCGGGGTTGGCGACGGTGGGGGGCGTTGTCAGTATTACGTGGGACGTTTCAGATGCGAGAGAAGCCGACGTTCGATCTAAATCATTGCTGGCGACGACTTATTGGCTGCGAGCTGGATCTACGATCGCCCTACTTTTGGGGCAGGGAGGAATAGCATTTTCGCAGGCAAGTGCGCTTTTCCAGTGGCTATCAATCAGCGCAACCAGTGAAAAGACCAGCAGATTACTTACTACTCTTTCCACACTTTCTGCAAAGCTGGCAGCCAACCGTACTGCCATGATGTTCCTGAGCCGCTTAAGCTGGATAGGCGGCGCTATTGTACTCGGCACCACTATAACCTTACTCATTATCGATGATGATGCATTGGAGAAGTGGTGTAGCAAATGCTGCTTCCGTCTTAAACCATCAGACAAAGGATATATGAAGGACACTGAAGAGCTAGAAGCCTTATTCAGCGCCATGAGCGAGGTTATATAGTGTATTTTTTTGAATGGCTTTCATGGCTTGCCGCCATTGACCCAAAAGAAGAGCGCGAAGCCTTTGAGAAACAGAACAAGACTATAAAAAAGAGAATAATTTATGAAGGCGAGGAAGAAAAAGAAATTGCAGCCGCAAAAAAATCAGCATGCGACGCCCCAAAAAGTCGGGGCCCAGTCTACGTGTTCAACGAGAATGTACTCGAAATGCGCAGCGGCATGTGGGAAGATAAGCGCGGACTAATCAGCATATTATCTCTCACAGTAATAATGATGATAATCAGCGGACTAGAAATTGCTTTCAACTCGATAAAAACTTTAATCGACCTTGCTTCTGATTATCAGGGAGAACCGTATGGTGAAAGGCTATATTTAGCACTTTTCTTTCTTAGCACAACCCTTTGTATCTTGTGGCTTTATCTGAAATATGGTTTGCGTTTCACACGTTTTGAAATGTTCACGTCACGCCACTTGTTGATACGTTTCAACCGCATCACCCAGCAGGTCTACCTCCACCGCCCTGCCTACTGTGGTGGAATCGTCACGCTCCCGTGGAACGGTGTATCGTCCAGCGGCGCGGATAAAAAATCTACCATAGCAAGTGGTGTGGGTCTCCCGTTGGCGCTCACATGGTCGTCCGCCTTCACCGGCACACTACGTACCGAACTGATCTGGGTAGGCAAGTCCTCGAACAATTTCACGGAGCTTCAAGCCGAATGGGAGTTTATCCGTCGCTTCATGGATGAAGGTCCAGAAGGACTACCACGCCCCCACATCACCTCGCACTTCCCCTGGCCCTGGCAAGCCTTCACGCCTCAGTTCGAAGGCTTGACCCACTACTTCCGCAGTTCCCCACCCGTCCTCAAATGCGGCCTGCTGCTGCTCTCTCCTGCCTTCCTGATCATCGGAACAGGCCACTGGGTGAGTCTTCTGCTGTGCTGGAAACCTCGCTGGCCCAGGATCATCCGTGAAGCCGGCCTGCCGGGAAAACCCGTCCCGGCAGTAACCTCCGTTGACGATTACCCACCCCATATCCAGGAAAGGCTGCGGGAAAACGCCTACCTCTGGGCCATACGGCCAGGCAAACGGCCGGAGAGGAAACCCCGTGCCTCTAAACGTCGGCCCAAGAGCCCAATTCAAACTCCCGATATCGAGAAGGATAAGCACCATGGGGCCGACAGTATCGGTCAGCCGTAGAGCCAGGCTGATCTCGTTCGGCATGGAGGGCGTGGCAGCCAAGACACGGCTGCTCACCTGATAGTTGCAAGGTACAGCCCTACCTACCGTCAATCACAGAAAAGTAAACACCTCTGCCGCCGCCAACCGCGACTTGCTCAGCCCGGCATTGAAATCCTCCTCGCTGCGATAGCCCAGGCTCAGCAGCACCACGCTGGTGAAGCCCTGCTCGCGCAGGCCCAGTTCGGCGTCCAGGGCCTTGGCGTCGAAGCCTTCGATCGGCGTGGCGTCCAGGCCGTGGGCGGCGGCGCCCAGCAGTGCGGTGCCCAGGGCCAGGTAGACCTGCTTCTCCATCCAGTGCTGCAGGTCCTTGAAGTCATGGCGGTGCAGGTCGACGTAGCCGCGGCGGGTCTGGTCCTGGCCATCACGGGCCTGTTCGGTGCGGAAGCGCCCGTCGGCGGCCTCCTGCGCCAGCACCGCCTGCAGGTGGGCTTCGGTCATGTTGGTGCGGGCGGCGAACACGATCACATGGGAGGCGTCGCGCAGCTTCGGGCTGTTGTAGGCGAAACGCTCATCGGTGGCCTTGGCCAGGCGCGCCTTGCCTTCGGCGCTGTCGGCCACGACGAAGTGCCAGGGCTGCGAGTTGACCGAGGACGGGCTGTGGCGCAGCTGCTCGAGCAACGCATCGATGGTGGCCTGGGGAATCCTGCGGCTGGCGTCGTAGGCTTTGGTGGTGTAACGGCGTTTGGCGAGGGCAACGGTATCCATCTACGGCAATTCCTCAAAGGGATCGTGAATGAGCCGCATCTTATCTTCCCGGCGGCAAAGAAAAACCAGCACAATGCAGCAACACTTTCATCCCTGGAGTGAAAATGCTGCGCATCAACGATCTCGAACTGTTCGCCCGTGCCAGCGCCCTGGGCAGCTTTACCGCTGCGGCCCACGAGGCCGACCTGCTGCCCGGCCAGGTGGCGGCGGCGATCAAGCGCCTGGAACGCGAACTGGATGTGCGCCTGTTCGCCCGCACCACCCGCAGCCTGCGCCTGACCGCCGAGGGCGAGCTGTACCTGCCCACCGCCCAGCGCGTGCTCGATGCCCTGCGCCAAGGCCGCGAGGACCTGCACGGCAGCCACAGCTGCCTGCGCGGCGTGCTGCAGGTGGCGGCGCCGTCAGACATGGGGCGCAACCTGCTGCGGCCCTGGCTCAGCGCGTTTCGCCGCGAGCATCCGGGGCTCGGCCTGCGCTTCTTTCTCTCCGACCAACTGGCCGACCTCTACCGCGACCCGGTGGATGTCGCCATCCGCTACGGCCAGAACGAGGACGCCAACTACATCGCCCTGCCCCTGGCACCGTGGAACCGTCGGGTGCTGGTGGCCTCGCCCGACTACCTGGCCCGCCATGGCCGGCCGGGCAGCCCCGACGACCTGCAGCAGCACGACTGCCTGCTGTACCTGCAGCAGAGCCGGGTCTACGACAAATGGCGGCTGGGCAACCGCACCGTGCAGGTGCGCGGGCCGCTGTTCAGCGACGACGCCGACGTGGTGCGGCGCTGGGCGCTGGAAGGCGAAGGCATCGTCTACAAGTCGTGGCTGGATGTCAGCGCCAATGTTGCCGCCGGCGAGCTGGAGGTCCTGCTGCCCGAACACCCCGGCGAGCTGACCCCGGTGACCCTGGTATGCCCGCACCGCAAGCAGCTCACCCCTGCGGTGGCCCAGCTGCACCTGTGGCTGCGCGAGCGCTTCGCCACGCTGCGCCCGGAGGGCATGTTGCAGCCGCTGTCGCCGGGCGTATAGTGCATCCACCCCCGACTGCAAGGAGCTGTCATTCATGCCGAGCCTGGAGTTTCTCGTTACCGCGCTGATCATCGTGCTGATTCCCGGCAGCGGGGTCATCCTCACCGTCTCCAGCGCCCTGGTGGCCGGGCGCCGCGCCTGCCTGTGGACTGCCTCCGGCTGCACCCTGGGTATCGTCCCGCACCTGCTGGCCTCGGTGCTGGGCCTTTCGGCCTTGCTGCACACCAGCGCCCTGGCCTTCCAGGGCCTGAAGTTCGCCGGCGTCGCCTACCTGCTGTACCTGGCCTATGCCACCTGGCGCGACCGCGCGGCCTTCGCCGTGGACACCCAGGCCACCCCGGCCAGGGCCGGCCAGCTGGTGCTCAAGGCCTGCCTGCTGAACATCCTCAACCCCAAGCTGACGCTGTTCTTCCTCGCCTTCCTGCCGCAGTTCATCAGCCCCCAGGCCGGTTCCGCGACCGTGCAGATGCTCGGCCTGAGCGCGGTGTTCATGGCCATGACCTTCGTCGTCTTCGTGATCTATGGCCTGCTCGCCCACCTGTTCCGCCGCGCCGTGATCGACTCGCCCCAGGTACAGGCCTGGCTACGGCGCAGCTTCGCCGCCTCGTTCGCCGGGCTTGGCATCAACCTGGCGTTCGCCCAGCGCTGACGGCTGCACAATCGTTCTAAACGCCCGGGCCGTTTCTGCGTTAAGGTCGTCTACCGACACCCGCACGGCCCGCGCCCATGAGCAACTGGATCGACCTCAGACAGGACGCCGACACCGGCATCGAGTCGGTCCGCGCCCATTTCACCGGCCATGCCTACGACCCGCACTGGCACGACAGCTTCCTGGTCGGGGTGACCGAACAGGGCGTGCAGCAATTCAACTGCCGCCGCGCACGCCACAACAGCACCCCAGGCCAGGTGTTCGTGCTCGAGCCGGGCGACCTGCACGACGGCCATGCACCCACCGTTGAGGGTTTCACCTACTCGACCCTGTACCTGGATGCCAACTGGCTGGAAACCGAGCTGCGCGCCCTGTTCGAACACGCGCCCTCGGGCGCCCTGCCCAGCTTCGGCACCCTGCTGCACCAGGATCCGCGCCTGGCCGGGGCCACCGCCCGGGCCTTCGAGACGGTGCATTACAACGATCTGCGCATCGTCCGCCAGACCGCCCTGGACGACCTGCTGGCCTGCCTCACCGGCCACCTGCACTGGCGCAAGCGCCTGGACCCCGATCCACGCTTGCCGTTGTGCGCCCAGGTCGCCCGCGATTACCTGCACACGCACCTGGACCAGGACATCGGCCTGGTCGAGCTGGCGCAGGTGTGCGGCGTCGACCGCTTCCGCCTGACCCGGGCGTTCAAGGCGGCTTTCGGCCTGGCGCCGCATGCCTACCTGATCCAGCTGCGCCTGGCCCGTGCACGGCGGCGGCTGGCCCTGGGTGAAACGCCGGCCAGCGTCGCCACCTCCCTGGGCTTTGCCGACCAGAGCCATCTGGGCCGCTGGTTCCGCCGCGCCTACCGGCTGACCCCGGCGGACTACCGCAAGCGCTGCTCAAACCTTCCAGACTGAACCCGCGCCCGGCGCGACCATGGCGCTTCGATCACTCGGAGCCTTGACCATGTCGCATACGCTGTTGCCCTTCATCCTCTTCGCCCTGGCCGCCAGCATCAGCCCCGGGCCGACCAACCTGCTGATCCTCGCCCACGGAGCCAGGCGCGGCCTGCGCGCCAGCCTGGCGCCGATCGTGACGGCCTGCTGCGCGGCGGCGGCAGTGGTGCTGCTGGTGGGCCTGGGGCTGGGCGAGGTGCTGCTGCGCTACCCGCTGGCGCAGCAGGCCATGAGTTGGGTGGGCGCCCTGTGGCTCAGCTGGCTGGCCTGGAAGATGCTGCGCAGCGCCGGTGCGCCGCTGCAGGCGGGCAGCGATAGCGGCCTGGACCCGCTGAGCGCGGCGACCCTGCAGGTGGTCAACCCCAAGGTGTGGGTGACGGCGGTGGCAATGGTCGGCCTGTTCGCCGGCCCGGCACTGCCGATGTGGTGGTTGAGCCTGGTGTTCCTGCTGATCGCCCTGCCGAGCATGACCGCGTGGGCGCTGATGGGCATCGGCAGCGCCCGCTGGTTACGTTCGCCCCAGGCGCTGCGGGTGTTCAATCAGGGCCTCGCCGGCCTGCTGCTGGTGTCGGCGTGGTCGGCCTTGCTGGTGTGACGCGGCGGGCATCGGCCTTCAGCGCGCGGTAGCCGCGCGCAGACGCAGCCCCAGGCGCGGCCCGAACACATTGATCAGCAGCCCGAGCATCACCAGCAGCGCGCCCCAGCCCTGGGCCTCGCTCAGGCGCTCGCCCAGCAACACGGCCGAGGAGCTCAGGCCGACCACCGGCACCAGCAGCGAGAACGGCGCCACCTTGCCCGCCGGGTGGCGCGACAACAGGGTGCTCCACAGGCTGTAGCCGACCATGGTGGCGACGAAGGCCAGGTAGGCCAGGGCCAGCACCGAGCTCCAGCCGATGTTGGCCAGGGCATGGCCGATGCGCTCGGGCCCTTCCAGCCACCAGGACAGCGCCAGGAACGGCAGCGGCGGGATCAGCCCGCCCCAGATCACCAGGGCGACCAGGTCGACCTTGCCGAAGCGCCGGGTGATGATGTTGCCCATGCCCCACATGGCGCCGCCGCACAGGGTCAGCAACAGTGCGAGCAACGGCACGTGGCCGCTGTCCTCGCTGCCGATCACCGCCAGGCCGCCGGCGGCCACCAGCAAGCCCAGCACGCTGGCCAGGCGCAGCCGCTCGCCGAGGAACAGCGCGGCAAAGCCCAGGGTGAAGAACGCCTGGGACTGCAGCACCAGCGAAGCCAGCCCCGGCGGCATGCCACTGGCCATGGCCTGGAACAGGAAGGCGAACTGGCCCAGGGAGATGGTCGCGCCGTAGGCGATCAGCCAGCGCCAGGGCAGGTTCGGGCGCTTGATCAGGAACACCGCCGGAAAGGCCACCAGCAGAAAGCGCAATGCCCCCAGCAGCATCGGCGGCAGGCCGTCGAGGCCGACCTTGATGACCACGAAATTGACGCCCCAGGCGATGATCACCACCAGGGCGATCAGCAGGTCCTTGAGTGGCATGGCACGCATTCCTTCTTCAGGCTTGTTATAGACATATTTGGTTACAGCATAAGGGCATCGCGCCGCCTCGGACCAGCACAGTTGCGCGCCAGCCTTGCGCAACAGTCGGCTGTGATGGCTGCGGAACACTCATGAAAACCCTGCGCAAGCTTCACTTGACCAGACTTGTATATACATGCTCATATCGGGCTTCGGCCATCCGCCCTGCGTCCCGCCGATAGCCGCCGCCTTTCACAAAAACAACGAAGCGGAGCCCTCCCCGATGTCCAGCAAACCCGTGATCGAGCGCCGCTCGATCGACTACATCCCCGAGTCTGAACGCCATGGACGCGTCTACAGCCAATTCACCCTGTGGCTGGGAGCCAACCTGCAGATCACCGCGATCGTCACCGGCGCCCTGGCCGTGGTGCTGGGCGGCGATGTGTTCTGGTCGTTGATCGGCCTGCTGCTCGGGCAACTGGTCGGCGGCGCGGTGATGGCCCTGCACGCCGCCCAGGGGCCGCGCCTGGGGCTGCCGCAGATGATCTCCAGCCGGGTGCAGTTCGGCGTGTACGGCGCGGCCATCCCCATGGCCCTGGTGTGCCTGATGTACCTGGGCTTCACCGCCACCGGCACGGTGCTGTCCGGCCAGGCCATCGGCCAGTTACTGAGCATCAGCGACAGCGCCGGCATTCTCATCTTCGCCGGAGTGATCGTGCTGGCGACCCTGGCCGGCTACCGGGTGATTCACTGGATCGGTCGGGTGGCCAGCGTGCTGGGGATCATCGCCTTCGTCTACCTGTTCAGCCGCATCCTGATGCTCGCCGACATCGGCCAGCTGCTCGACAACCGCCATTTCAGCTGGGCCAGCTTCCTGCTGGCGGTGTCGCTGGCGGCGTCCTGGCAGATCGCCTTCGGCCCGTACGTGGCCGACTACTCGCGCTACCTGCCCAGCCATACCTCGCCGCTCAAGACCTTCCTCGCCGCCGGCCTGGGCTCGGTGATCGGCGCCCAGGCCTCGATGATCCTCGGCGTGTTCGCCGCGGCCATCGCCGGCGGCCAGTTCTCCGGGCGCGAGGTGGCCTACATCGTCGGCCTGGGCGGCGCCGGCACCACGGCGGCGCTGCTGTACTTTTGCATCGCCTTCGGCAAGGTGACCATCTCCACCCTCAACAGCTACGGCAGCTTCATGTGCATCGCCACGATCATCAGTGGTTTCCGGGGTCACCTGCAGATCAGCCGAATCCAGCGCCTGGTGTTCGTGCTTGGCATCGTCGGCGCCGCGACCCTGGTCGCCCTGCTCGGCCAGCATTCGTTCCTCAGCGCGTTCAAGTCGTTCATCCTGTTCCTGCTGACCTTCTTCGTGCCGTGGAGCGCGGTGAACCTGGTGGACTACTACTTCATCACCAAGGAACGCTACGACATCCCGGCGTTGGCCGATCCTGACGGCCGTTACGGGCGCTGGAACTGGCCGGGCATCGGCGTGTACACCTTCGGCGTGCTGGTGCAGATGCCGTTCATCGACACCAAGCTGTACACCGGGCCCATGGTCGCGCACCTGGGCGGCGTGGACGTGTCGTGGCTGATCGGCCTGGTGGTGCCGAGCGTGCTGTATTACTGCGTGGCCCGCCGCCGGGCGGCCGAGGCGCCGGCCGGGATCATCGTGCCGGAGGGGCGCTGAGCCGGGTTGCTCACACATATCCTGCATGAGATCGCCCAGCCCCTCGGGCTGGGCTGTCGCACATGAAATGGTGTCCCTGTGGGAGCAACTGTCTTGCTAACTTTTAGAATCTGGCGCGATCCCTGTGGGAGCGGGCTTGCCCGCGAACACGGGCGAAGCCCGTGCCATCCACCACGGTGTCGGCTTCGCGGGTAAACCCGCTCCCACAGGTTCTCTGCCCGCCGGCCCAGCCAGATAGGCTGGGCGATCTCTTACGGGACACTGTCATCTTTCGGTCAAGCAACTGTCGTAATCTGCGGCGCAACTCTGTGCCACGGGTCTTCGGCATGCCTCGCCTGCTTCTGCTTCTGCTGTGCCTGCTCCCGGGCCTGGCCTGCGCCGGGCCCGCGCAACTGCATATCCAGGGCTCCAACACCATCGGCGCGGCCCTTGGCCCGGCCCTGGTGCAGGGGCTGCTGCAGGCCCAGGGCGCAAGCGCCATCGAGCACCGGCCCGGCGCCACGGCCAACGAGACCGAGGTCCACGCCCGCGATCCGGATGGCCAGCCCGTGCGCATCGACATTGCCGCCCACGGCACCAGCACCGGCTTTGTCGCGCTGGCCCGGGGCGAGGCCAACCTGGCCGCGGCCTCGCGGCCGATCAGCGACAGCGAGGCGCAACAGTTGCAGGCCCTGGGCAACCTGCGCGGCGCGGGCTCGGAACAGGTGATCGGCCTGGATGGCGTGGCGGTGATCGTCCACCCGGACAACCCGCTCACGCAACTGAGCACCGAGCAACTGGCCCAGGTGTTCTCCGGCCAGCTGCAGCGCTGGGAACAGCTGGGCGTGCCCGGCGGGGCGATCCACCTGTATGCCCGCGATGATCGCTCCGGCACCTTCGAAACCTTCAAGGCCCTGGTACTTGCCCCTCAGCAAGCGGCACTGACCACCCAGGCGCGGCGCTTCGAGTCCGCCGACGAACTGGCCGCCCAGGTCATGGCCGACCGCCAGGCCATCGGCTTCAGCGGCCTGGCCACGGTCCACCGGGCCAAGGCACTGGCCGTGGCCGAGGGCGATGCACCGGCGCTGCCACCCAGCCGTGCCCTGGTGGCCAGCGAGGACTACCCGCTGTCGCGTCGCCTGTTCTTCTACCTCCCCGCCCACCCCACGCCGCTGGCCAAGGCGCTCGCCGAGTTTGCCCAAAGTCCCGCCGGCCAGGCCATCGTCGCCGAGCAGGGTTTCGTTTCCCAGCAGATCAAGCCACAGCAGATCGCGGCCCAGGGCGACATGCCGCCACGCTATCGGACACTGGCCGCCGAGGCCCAGCGCCTGAGCGTGAACTTCCGCTTCCAGGAAGGCAGCGCCGGCCTCGACAACAAGGCCCTGCGCGATGTGCAGCGGGTCGGCGACTACCTGCGCCAGGCCGGCAAGCTACAGGGCAAGGTGGTGCTGGTGGGCTTCGGCGATCCCAAGGAGACACCGGGCCGCGCCGCGCTGCTGTCGCGCCTGCGGGCCATGGCGGTGCGCCGCGAGCTGGCCCGCGTCGGGGTGCAGGTCAGGGACGTGGCGGGCATGGGCGACGAACTGCCGGTGGCCGGCAACGACCTGGAGCAGGGGCGCCTGCGCAACCGCCGGGTCGAGGTCTGGGTGTACTGACCCGCTCAGCCGCCATCGGGCAGTTCGATCCGCGCCACCAGCCCACCGCCAACGCGATTGCGCAGGGTCAGCTCGCCGCCCTGCTCGCGCACGCTGGCACGGGCGGCCGAAAGGCCGAGGCCGACGCCGCCGGTATCGCGGTTGCGCGAGCCCTCCAGCCGGTAGAACGGCTCGAACACCTGCTGCAGGGCCTCCTCGGGAATACCTGGCCCGCTGTCGCGAACCTCGATGACGATCAGGTGAGCGGCGCGGCGCAGCGTTATCTGCGGATCGCGGGCATACTTCATGGCGTTTTCCACCAGGTTGACGACCACCCGCTTGGTCGCCAGCGGGCGGCCGTCATGCACCAGGTGCGCCGGGCCCTTGAAGGCGATGTCAAGGTGCTGGTCGCGGTAGTCGTCAACCAGGGTCTGCAACAGCTCCGACAAATCATAGGCCGTGCGCTGCTCCAGTTGCGTGCCCTCGCGGAAAAACGCCAGGGCCTCGTTGATCATCGTCTGCATCTCGTCGACGTCGCGGATCAGCTTGCGCTGGTGGTCCAGGTCCTCCATGAACTCGCTGCGCAGGCGCATGCGCGTCAACGGCGCGCGCAGGTCGTGGGAGATGGCCGCGAGCATGTGGGTGCGCTCGCGGAGGAAGTGCTGGATCTGCGCCTGCATGGTGTTGAAGGCGATGATTGCCTGGCGGATTTCCTCGGGGCCCTCGCTGGCGATGGGCGGCGCCTGCAGGTCACCGCCGAAACGCCGCGCCGCACTGGCGAAGCGTTGCAGCGGCGCGGCCAGCTGGCGGGTGGCGAGCCAGGCCACCAGCAACGTCGCCACCAGCCCCAGACCGATGACCACCGCCAGGCGCGCCGTCGCGCTCATGCCCCAGCTGCGCTCCGGCGGCACGAACAGCAGCCAGCTGTCATCAGCCAGCGCGACCAGCGCCACGTAGTGCGCCTCGGCGCTGCCCATGGGCCAGTCATCCGGGTTGTACACTTCGATCGGCCGCGAGGGCCCCAGCAACTGGGCCATCGCCGGCACCTGCCCGGAATTGAGCATGGTGCCCGGGCCAGGCAGGCCAAAGTCGTCACGCCGGGTACTCCAGGTCACCCGCAGCGTTGGCGTGCTCGCCGCCTCGGCCAGCTGCCCGCGCAGCGTCGCCGGCGCGGTCTCGATCACCCGGGTGGTCACGGCGATCTGCTCGAGCAGGCCGGTGCGTTCGATGGGCGGGCGTGCCCAGCTGCCGGCAACCTGGACGAACAGGGCATTGAACGCCAGCGAGGCAAGCAATGCGGTGAAAATGGTCAGGGCGATGCGCTTGCGCAGAGTGTCGCGACCCAGCAGGCGACGGATCACGAGCGGGTCACCGTGGCGCTGAACAGGTAGCCGCCATAGCGCACGGTGCGAATCAGGTCCGGGCGCTTGCTGTCGGGCTCGATCTTGCGCCGCAGACGGCTGACCTGCACGTCGATGCTGCGGTCGAAGGCGTCATGGCCGTGGCCACGGGTCAGGTCGATCAACTGCTCGCGGGTGAGGATGCGCTGCGGGTGCTCGAGAAACACCACCAGCAGGTCGAACTCGGCGCCGGACAGCGGCACCATCACCCGCTCGGGCGAGCGCAGCTCGCGGCAAGTGATGTCCAGCTGCCAACCGGCGAAACCGATCACCGGTCGCGCCGCCTCGCCCCGCGGTGGCTGTTCACCAACCCGGCGCTGCACGGCGCGCAGGCGGGCCAGCAGTTCACGTGGATCGAACGGCTTGGTCAGGTAATCGTCGGCGCCCAGTTCCAGGCCGATGATGCGGTCGCTCAGTTCGGCCATGGCGGTGAGCATGATGACCGGCACCCCAAGCTGCGCACGCAGCTTCTGGCACAGGCCCAGGCCACTTTCGCCGGGCAGCATCAGGTCGAGGATGATCGCATCCGGGCGCTGCCGGGCGATGGCTGCCCACATCGCCTGCCCCTCGGCGGCCAGGTCCACCTCGTAGCCGTGCTGGACGAAGAACTGCTTCAGCAAGGCGAGGATTTCGACGTCGTCATCGACGATCAACAGTCTGCTCACGGTGATACCGATCCGGGAAAAAAGGCGTATCTAAAACCATTGCGCCACGCGGGTCATTTATTTCAATCGCGCAACATTTCGTCATGCACGACACAAAGCGGACATCACCCGGCAACGATGACCCTTCACCCTGCCAGCCTTCCATTACCGAGGGCTCCCCATGAAGATAGTCGACAGCCGCAACAGCACCGATGGGCATGAGGGTTCCGCGTCCCTGATCCTCAGCCAGCGCAACACCCAGCGCGGACAATCGGGTTCCCTGATCGTGCAGCAGGAGAGCCTGGAGCTGGCAAACGAACAGGGCTACGTCACCCTGCGTCGATATTTCGAACACTACGACCCGACCTTTGGCGAATGGGTCGAGTACAGCCACACCGTTCCCGTCCGTGACCTCGTGCACTGGCTGATGGCACGCGGACAGTTGCGCATCCAGACATCGCAGGACGTGCCCCACCTGCAAGCGGCCCATCCGACCCGGCGCGAGGTTCGCCACCCATGAGTCGGCGTCACCTTCTGGCACTGGTGCTGACGTCCACCCTGGGCCTGTCCGCGTGCGGCAGCAACAAGCCGACACCGACCGGCTACCTCAAGGATTACGGATTACTCACCCCGCACCAGGCGCCTTCGGGCGCAACGGTGCTCAGCTGGGCCGACCCGAAATGGCCAAAGGGCCGTTACATCGAGGTCTACCTGGCACCCAGCCGGTTCTACCCGGCGCCCGAGCCGAGCACGCGCATCCCCCAGGCCACCCTCGCCAGCATCACCCACTACTACGATGCGGTACTGCGCAACGAACTGGGCAAGGTGATGACGGTGGTCGACAGGCCCGGCCCGAACACCCTGGTGGTCAGGCCGGCCATCACCCGCATCAGCGCCGACACCCAGGGCCTGCGCTTCTACGAGTGGCTGCCGATCACCCTGGTCGCGGCCGGGGTGAGCAGCGCCGCGGGCATTCGCGACCGGGACAGCGCGATTGCCAGCGAGCTGTCGTTCGAGGCGGGCGCAAGCGGCAAGGTGGTCGGCGAGGCGATGCTCGCGGGTACCGGCGTACCGCTGGATAACGACCGCCAGGTAATGACCGCCGACAACGTCAAGGCCGTGCTCGACGGCTGGGCCGTGGACCTGCGCCAGGGCTATGCGGCGCCGCTCAGGTAGCGTGACGCTTCACAGGACAAGCCCAGCTCGCCTGGTCAGGCCTTGAGCGAGGCCATGTCGATGACAAAGCGGTACTTCACGTCGCCGGCGATCATCCGCTCGTAGGCCTGGTTGATGTTACGGATGTCGAGCCTTTCGATATCGCAGCTGATCCCGTGCTCGGCGCAGAAGTCGAGCACCTCCTGGGTTTCGGCGATACCGCCGATCAAGGAACCTGCCAGCACCCGGCGCTGCATCACCAGGTTGGCCGCATGTACCGGTGGATCAACCGGTTCGATCAGCCCGACCAGGATGTGCACGCCGCCAAACTTCAGGGTTTGCAGGTAGGGGTTGAGGTCGTGCTGCACCGGGATGGTGTCGAGCAGGAAATCGAAGCGACCCGCCGCACTGCGCATCTGTTCGGCATCGGTGGAGACGATCACATGGTCGGCGCCCTGCCGACGGGCTTCCTCGGCCTTGGCCGCGGAGCGGGTGAACAGGGTCACTTCCGCCCCCAGGGCCTTGGCCAGCTTGATGCCCATATGGCCCAGGCCACCCATGCCCAGCACGCCCACCTTGTGCCCGGGGCCCACGCCGTGGTGCTTGAGGGGCGAATAGGTGGTGATGCCGGCGCACAGGATCGGCGCCGCGCTGGCCAGGTCCATGCCCTCGGGAATGCGCAGGACGAAATGCTCGCTGACCACGATGCTGCTGGAGTAGCCGCCCATCGTGTTGCTGCCGTCGACCCGGTCGGGGGTGGCGTAGGTCATGGTCGGGCCTTCCAGGCAGTACTGTTCGACGTCCTGGCGACAGGCCTCGCAGTGACGGCAGGAATCGACCATGCAGCCGACGCCGACCAGATCACCGACCTGGTAACGGCTGACCTGCGCACCCACCGCGCTGACCCGGCCGACGATCTCGTGGCCCGGCATCAGCGGGTACACAGCGATGCCCCATTCGTTGCGGGCCTGGTGGATATCGGAATGGCACACGCCACAGTAGAGGATCTCGATGACCACATCGTCGGGCCGCGGGCTGCGGCGCTGGAAGGTCATGGGGGCCAGGGGGCTGGTGGGCGATTGGGCGGCGTAACCGATGGCGGTGTACATGGGGAACCTCGTGCAAGTGAAACGATTCAGGCGACGCATTCTGCGCGCCAGGATCAGCCTCGCCCACCGCCGATTCTCCAGTATGCATGCCTGATTCTCCGGACCTTGCCACCAACCTCTGGCATGACCCCGCGAATCTGCGAAGATGCCAGTGTCCGATTCTCTGCCCGGGTTCACCATGCACCTGACTCACCATGTGGATGCCAATGCCACGCTCTGCTCGCTGATACGCGCCCTCGCCACAGGCCCGGGGTTCGTGCCCACCCTCCTGCCCCAGGTCCAGGTCCTGACCTGGGACCACTACGTGGCCAGCAGCCCGCAGATCTACGAACCCAGCCTGATCATCCTCGCCCAGGGCAGCAAGCTGGCGCGCCTGGGCCCGCGCACGTTGGAGTACGGTGCCGGGCATTACCTGGTGCAGGCGCTGTCGGTGCCGTTCATGTGCGAGACCTTCGCCACGCCCCAGGCGCCGCTGCTCGGCGTGGCGGTGGACATCGACCGCGCCCTGCTCGGCGAGCTGGTGCAAGGCATGGACCTGGCGCCGGATGCCGCGGTGCAGGCACAGACGCCACAGTCGATGACTTCGGCGGTGCTGGACACGGCCATGCGCGACAGCGTCGAACGCCTGCTGCAGTGCCTGCAGGACCCGCTGGACGCCAAGGTGCTGGGGCCGGCGCGGGTGCGCGAAGTGCTCTATACCGCCTTGCGCGGGCCACAGGCCGGCGTGCTGCGGGCGCTGGTCGAGCAACAGGGGCATTTCGCCCGGATCGGCGCGGCCCTGGCCTACCTGCGCGAGCACTACGCCGAACCGCTGGGGGTGGAAGAGCTGGCCAGCCGGGCGAACATGAGCGTGTCGACCTTCCACGAACACTTCAAGCGCTGCACCGACCTGGCGCCGATGCAGTACCTCAAGCGCCTACGCCTGCTCAAGGCGCAGCAGATGCTGATCGGCGAAGGGCTGGGCGTGGCCCAGGTGGCGCATCGGGTCGGCTATCAGAGCACTTCGCAGTTCAGCCGCGAGTACAAGCGCCAGTTCGCCCGCAGTCCGGGGGAAGAGCAGCCGTACCAGAGCCTGCCGGCCTGACCGGGGCCGTCGTAGCAGACTGCAAGAGCAGGATGCGTGGGAGCGGGCTTGCCCCGCGATCACCGGCGCAGCCGGTGCCATGCCCCCCCCATCGCGGGGCAAGCCCGCTCCCACGCAGGTCACGCGATCCACTACAAAAATCACTTGCAGGATGATCGCCTACTGGCGCAAAACCATCGCCACAATGGTCGCCTGCAGCTCGCGCTTGGCTGCTTCAGCCGTCAGCTCCCCGGCCGCCGCCGCCAGGGACAGCGCATCCGCCGCCCCCACCAGCACCCACAACCCGGCCACGCCGATATCGCCACCCGGCGCGAACGGCAGCAGCGCTTCACGGCATTTATCCATGAACGGCCCGTCATAACCACGCTTGAGCGCCTCCAGCTCCGGCGAGCCGGCCAGCGCGGCGCTGACCCCGGGGATCTCCCGGCCCTGGGTCGCCACGCAGTCCACATAGGCCTCGGCAATCACCCAGGCCCGCTCCGGCAGGCCCGCCGGACAACCGGCCAGGGCCTTGTCGAGCATGGCCGTCTGACGGGCGTCGTATTCCTGGTACAGCGCCAGCAACAAGCCGTTGCGGGTCTCGAAATGGTCGTACACCACCGGCTTGGTCACCCCGGCCTGCTCGGCCAGGCGCCCCAGGCTCAGGGCATCGGTGCCCTCCTCACGAACCAGCCGCCAGGCCACATCCAGCAACTGACGGCGGCGCTCCTCGCGGGACAGGCGTTTGCGCGGCGCGGTCTTTTCCTCGCTTGACATCGCTTACCTACCAAAAGTAACTTACTAAGAGTAACTTACCTCGAGTATATAACGCTCCCGGTGTCCCTGCATCCTGATTCTGGAGATTCCACCATGCATGCCCTGATCGTCATCGGTCACCACGACCCCGACTCCCTCACCCACGCCCTCGCCCAGCAGGTCGCCGAGGGCCTGCGCGCCGCCGGCCATACCAGCGAGTTCGCCGACCTGGCCAGCGAAGGCTTCGACCCACGCTTCAGCCTGGCCGACCACGCCGTGCACCGTCGTCTGGGCAAGCCACCAGCCGATGTGCTGGCCGAACAGGCGCGCATCGAGCGGGCCGACACCGTGGTCATGGTCTACCCCATCTACTGGTGGTCGCTGCCGGCCCTGCTCAAGGGCTGGGTCGAGCGGGTGTTCAGCAACGGCTGGGCCTTCGACCAGGCCGCCGACGGCAGCACCACCAAGCTGCTGCACGGGATGACCGCGCACCTGGTCGGCGTGGCCGGCGCCGACGCCGGCACCTTCGAACGCCATGGCTATGGCGAGGCCATGCGCGTGCAGATCGAGCACGGTATCTTCGACTACTGCGGTGCCCGGGTCATCAGTTCGACCCTGTTCACCGACAGTGAAGGCGCAGCCCCCGCCAGCCTCCTGCCACAAGCCCGTCAACTGGGGCTGACCCTGTTCGCAGGCCAGGAAGCTGCGGCCTGATGCGCCAGCGCGCGCCGCTGCGCAGGCAGCGGCGCGAATTGTTGTGACATGCCCCATTGCGAGACGATGAACCTCCCGGCTACCATTGAGAACGATTCACACTCACAACTGGATAGCCACCGTTGGACAGCACCTCGACCCGCAAGCTGGGCTTCTTCTTCAGCGACCACCATCGCTGGCTGCTCCAACACATCCACAAACGCCTGCGCAACCGTGCCGACGCCGAGGACACCGCCGCCGAGGCGTTCTGCCAGATGCTCGGCGCGCAGGTCGATCCGGACAGCATCCAGCAACCTCGCGCCTACCTGTCGACCATCGCCCGGCGGCTGATCTTCGACCGCCACCGTCGCCGTCAACTGGAACTGGCCTACCTCGAGCGCCTGGCGCTATTGCCTGAACAAGTCGCCCCATCGGCCGAAGAGCAATTGCTGCTGATCGAAGCGCTGGTGACCATCGACCAGGTGCTGGACGGCCTGCCCGCCATGGCCAAGGCCGCTTTCCTCTACAGCCAGCTCGACGGCATGAGCTATGTCGAGATCGCCGCCCGCCTGCAGATCTGCGAACGCACCGTCAGCCGCTACATGAAGCAGGCCCTGCGCCAATGCTACCTGTGCGAAGTACAACCATGAGCGCCCGCAGCCTGGACCCGATCGGCGAGCAGGCCATCGACTGGATGGTGGCACTCAATGCCCGCGCGCCGGACGATGCGCTGTTGCGCCAGCTGGAGCAGTGGCTGCGCCAGGACCCGGCGCACCAGCAAGCCTGGGACCGGCTGCAACAGCGCCTGGGCAAGCCCTGCGCGACCCTGCGCGCCCTCGAGCAACGGGCCCCCGGACAGGCCGCCGAGGCGCGCCGGGTGCTGCTGCAACCGAGCCATTCACGTCGCGAAGTGCTGGGCGCCCTGGCCAGCCTCGGCCTGCTTGGCGGGGCGCTCTGGGGCGGCTGGCGCAGCGACGCCACCCAGGGCTGGCTGGCCGACCTGCACACCGCCAGCGGCGAGCGGCGCAGCTTCACCCTGGCCGACGGCAGCCGGCTGAGCCTCAACAGCGCCAGCGCCGTGGACCTGCGTTTCGATGCCCGCCAACGCCTGGTGCTGCTGCGCCACGGCGAACTGGTCATCCAGGTCGCCGCCGACGCCGCACGACCGTTGCGCGTGCGTACCGCGCAGGGCCAGGTGCAGGCCCTCGGCACCCGCTTCCTGGTCCGCCAGGAAGACACCGCAACCCGCGTGGTGGTACTCGAACACAGCGTGCGCCTGAGCCTGCCCGACGGGCGCTGGCAAGACCTGCAACAAGGCCAGGCGGCGCTGCTGCGCAGCAACGGCATCGAGCGGCTGGGCAGCGAGCAACAACAGCGCGCGGCCTGGGTGGAGGGCCGCCTGGAAGTGCTCGACGAACCGCTGCATGTGGTGGTCGACGCCCTGCGCCCCTACCAGCGCGGCTACATGCGCCTGGCCCCGGCGGTGCGCGACTTGCGGGTACAGGGCGTGTTCCCGCTCGAGCAGCCGCAACAAGCCCTCTCGGCACTGGCCGAAACCCTGCCGGTCAGCATCGAGCACTTCGGCCCCTGGCTGACCTTGATCGGCCCAAAAGCGGCTACGTGAAACTTTTTTTGAAAATCATTCGCAAAGGTGTCCGGTTTTCATTTCTCGGCCCACCTATCTCCTGACAACTCACAACATCCGGGAGATTTCCGTGCGCAACCCCTGGCCCATTGCCGCCGTCCTGACCAGCTTCAGCCTGTTCGCCCAGGCACAGACCCTGTCGTTCGACCTGCCCGCCGCGAGCCTGGCAACCACCCTCAACCGCATCGCCAGCCAGAGCGGCACCATCATCGCCCTGGAACCTGGGCTGGTACGCGGCAAGCAGGCCCCCGCGGTGGTCGGCCAGATGAGCGCCGAGCAAGCCATGCAGGCCGCGCTGGCCGGCAGTGGCCTGCAATTGCGCATCACCGGCAGCGGCCACTTCAGCGTGGCCCCCGTCAGCCAGGGCGGTGAGGCGCTGGAGCTGGGCAGCACCAGCATCACCGACAACTACCTGGACGCCACCAGCGAAGGCAGTGGCTCCTACGCGGCGCGGGCGGTGACCCTGGGCAAGGGCGTGCACACCCTCAAGGAGATCCCCCAGTCGGTGACGGTGATCACCCGCAAGCAGCTGGACGACCAGGGCATCACCGACCTGCAGGATGCGCTCAACCACACCACCGGCCTGGTCGGCGCCCAGGGCATCGGCCCTGGCGTGGTGGTGACCTCGCGAGGCTTCCAGATCGACGACTGGCAGTACGACGGCGTGCCGATCCCGCGCAACAACTACTCGCTGGGCAACTGGGCGACCCAGGACCTGGTGTTCTTCGACCGGGTTGAAATCCTGCGCGGCGCCTCCGGCCTGCTGCAAGGCACCGGCAGCCCGGGCGGCGCGATCAACCTGGTGCGCAAGCGTGGCCAGGCCGCACCGACCGTCACCGTCACCGGCAAGGCCGGTTCCTGGGACCACTATGGCCTGCAACTGGATGCCGGCGGCCCGCTGACCGCCGATGGCCGGGTACGCGGGCGGATGGTCGCCGACGAGGACCAGAGCGACAGCTTCATCGACTATGCCTGGAGCAAGTCGCACTCCCTGTACGGCGCGCTGGATATCGACCTGAGCGACGACACCACCGTCGGCGCCGGCATCAGCTACAACCGCCAGCAGTCGCGGCCAATGCTGCGCGGCATCCCCCGCTACGCCAACGGCAAGGCGATCGACCTGCCCCGCTCGACCTACACCGGCGCGCGCTGGAGCCGCGCGCAAACCGACGTCACCACCTACTACCTCGACCTCGAACACCGCTTCGACGATGACTGGACGTTCAAGGCCGCCGCCGTGCGCATGGACGAGACCAACACCTCCACCCACCAACGCGTGCAGAGCACCCGCCAAGGCCTGGCGCCCGACGGCACCGGTATCACCTACGCCGACTGGATCACCGACTTTCACAACACCAAGCTGGGCCTGGACATGAACCTGGTCGGGCACTTCGACACCGGTGCCGTGGCCCACGAGGTGACCTTCGGCGGCAACTACTCCAAGCTGACCTCGGACGATGCCTACTGGCGAAATTTCGCCGCCGATGCCGATGACAGCATCTTCGACATCGATCACAACCGTCCGGAACCTAGCCGCGACGGCCTGCTCGCCTCCAGCAATGCGCGCGCCAACCGCGCCAGCTACGATATCCGCCAGAAGGGCCTGTATGGCGCCTGGCGCGTCAAGCCGGTCGAGGACCTGACGCTGATACTCGGCAGCCGGGTCAGCTGGTTCGACTACAGCTGGGATTCGATCGACTTCAACAGCCCGACCGACCCCGGCAACCGCTACCCCACCAGCCGCATGACCGAGACCGGACAAGTCACGCCCTATGCCGGATTCGTCTACGACCTGACCCGCGAATGGGCCTGGTACGCAAGCTATACCGATGTCTTCGTTCCGCAGACCGAACGCGCCGTGGGCAACGCCGCGCTCAAACCGGTACTGGGCAGCAACTATGAAACCGGCCTGAAAGGCGAACTGCTCGATGGCCGCGTCAACGCCTCGCTGGCGGTGTTCCGCTACGACCAGAAAAACCGTGCCGTCACCGATGTCGCCTCGGGCTTCGCCTGCGACGACTGGTACTGCTCCAAGGCGGCGGGCAAGGTACGCAGCCAGGGGATTGAAGCCGAGATCAGCGGCGAAGTGCTCAGCGGCCTGCAACTGTTCGCCGGCTACACCTACAACACCACCAAGTTCCTCGACGATCCGGAAGAGGAAGGCCGTGTATTCAGCCAATGGACACCCAAGCACATGCTGCGCGCCTGGGCCGACTACACCTTACCCGTGGACGGCCAGCGCTGGAGCACCGGGCTGGGCTTCACCAGCCAGAGCCACACCCTGGGTTACGAGCGCACCTATGAGGTGCCCGGCTACACCGTGTGGAATGCCCGCCTGGCCTACCAGCTGACACCGGAAGTGAGTCTGGCGGTCAACGCCTACAACCTGTTCGACAAGAAGTACTGGGTGGCAGGCTTCAACCAGCTCAACGGCAGCAACAACTACGGCGAGCCGCGCAACCTGATGTTCTCGGTCAAGTACACGCCTGAGTTTTGATCGCCGCTCAGGCGCTCAACGGCCATTGCGCCAAGGGCCAGTAACGGCCCTTGCGCGATTCGTAGAGCGTGAAGTGCCGGGCGGCAAGGAAGAATTCCGGCGCCGTGCCGGCCTCTGGCGGCTGGCCGCGAAAGTCCCTGGCCAGGGTCAGGTGCGGGCGATACTCACGGTTTGCCGCCTCCACGCCCAGGGGCAACAGCGCCTGCTGCAGGCCATACACCAGTTGCAGCAGCGCCGCAGGCGCCTGCTGCGCCTCCAGCACCAGTGCACTGGCCCGCGGCCAGACCTGCAGGCGGTCGAGCAGCAAGCGTGGCGGTGCGACCGGCCGCCTGAGCTGATCGACCGCCGCGCAGATCGCCGGCACCTGCTCGGCGTCCACGTCACCGAGGAACAACAAGGTGACGTGGAAATTCTCCGCAGGCACAGGTTTACCGCTGCGCAAGTTCAGCTCTCGTCGCCACTGCGCCAGCGCACGGCATTGTTCTTCGCCTACCGGCAAGGCGAAGAACAGCCGTTTGAACGGCGCGCCGCTGGGGCGCGGATCCTGGACCATGTGAATCTCCCTGACAGCGGTTCGAGCCATCGAGTGTAGTGCTTTACCCAGTCGTAACGGCGACGCAAGCTGTTGAATCGTTTGCGCAACCTGTCAGCCATTGCACCTAAGTCGGCCAGACAAGACGTAACAATAAGTACAAACCCGCGCCACGATTGTTTATGCTGGCGGGCTTACGCCATGGCGCATGGCCATTTTTCGACAAGTAAACGTCCATGAAAATTGCACTCGTACTGATCTTCGTCCTCTCGATCGCCTATGTTCACCTGCGCGGTCGGGTTCGTCACAAGCTGACCCGCCAGCTGGGCGATCATTCCAGCTTCCTGGCCCCGGTCAACGCCTTCCTGTACCTGTTCTCCAAGCATCCGGCCAAGCCGTACCTGCCGGTCAGCGCCTTCCCCGAGCTGCAGGTGCTGCAGGACCACTGGCAGGAAATCCGCAAGGAAGGCCAGCAGCTGTTGCAGGCCGGCGAGATCAAGAAGTCCGACAACTACGACGACGTCGGTTTCAACTCGTTCTTCAAGACCGGCTGGAAGCGCTTCTACCTGAAATGGTACGGCGAGAGCCACCCGTCGGCGATGACCCTGTGCCCGCGCACCACCGAACTGCTCGCCGGCATCGGCACAGTCAAGGCGGCGATGTTCGCCACCCTGCCGCCAGGCGCCAAGCTGGTGCGCCACCGTGACCCGTACGCCGGTTCCTACCGCTACCACCTGGGCCTGGACACGCCCAACGACGATGGCTGCTACATCGACGTGGACGGTGAAAAGTACTCCTGGCGTGACGGCGAGGGCGTGGTGTTCGACGAGACCTACATCCACTACGCCGCCAACACCACCGAGCACAACCGCATCATCCTGTTCTGCGACGTCGAGCGCCCGCTCAAGTACCGCTGGGCCGCGGCGTTCAACCGCTGGTTCAGCCGCAACGTCATGGCCGCCGCCGCCGCGCCCAACGATGCCAGCGACAAGACCGGCGGCATCAACCGCCTGTTCACGCGCATCTACAAGATCCGCGAGCGCGGCAAGGCGATGAAGAAACGCAACCGCACCCGCTACTACCTGGAGAAGTGGGCGGTGGTCGCGGCGCTGGTGCTGGTGTTCATCTACATCTGACGCCGGAGCAAACCCGCTCCCGCAACGTGCGAGCGGGTTTGCCCTGCCCCGGATACTCTGGCCCCATGAGCAACTGAATATGGCTTGCTGTGCTGCCATCCTCGGCCATGCTGCCTGACGAAATCAGCGACAAAAAAGCCGCTCTCGATTGCTCGAAAGCGGCCCTTGCCTTGGTGCCGACAGTTCAGCTGTCGCCTTGCTCTCGCTTCACCGGCAACTGCCCATCGATCATCGCCTTGGCCATGCCGCTGAGGTAGTACGTCGCCCGCATCAGCGTCTGTGCGTCTTTCGGCTGGCTCAACGCCTGGTAGGTCAGCCCGGTGATGCAGCCCAGGATGATCGTTGTCTCCTGCAGCACGTCCTCGGTCGGCAACCCCGGGATCGCCTGTACCCAGTCACGCACCGAGTAGCGCTTGGTGCGGCCTGCCAGGCTGACGATCTTCAGATCTGCGGTGCCCTTTGCGTGTTCGTCCTTGTCCATGACCTTGCCCCCTGGAAAAAGAAAGAGCCCGTCGCGGTTCATCCCTCGGAGCCGCCAGACCAAACCGCGCGATCCCTGCGCGGTAAGCTGCCCAGTGGCCCGGTCGACCCCGGAGGGTGAAGCGCGACGAGCAGGCCGAGACTAAAGCGAGCGCCAATCCACTACAACGGGCTACCGAGGGGAAAAGGTGCCTTTAGGAAAAGGACTACATAAACAACGGAAGAAAAGCTGTAGGACCTGCAAAATTTTCTGCAGATGTTGTCGGCTTAGGCCCATCGCGGGGCAAGTCGCATCGCCACACACAAGGGCCATGTTGGCCAGCATCGAGTGGAACCCGCTTCAAGCATCTGCCCTGCTCCAGCACTTCAGGCTACGATGACACCTCGCCCTCCAGGCCCAGCCACCGCCATGCCCAGACCGAGCAAAGTCACCGATCCGTCCTACGAGCTGATGGACGACCACGAAGGCGCCTCGCTGATCTACCGCCAGCACGGCTTCCCAAGCCCGCTGGTGCGCTGGCACTTTCACAAGGAATACGAACTGCACCTGATCGTCGCCAGCGCCGGCAAGGTGTTCATCGGCGACTACATCGGCAACTTCGCCCCCGACACGCTGTTTCTCACCGGCCCCAACCTGCCGCACAACTGGATCAGCCAGGTCGGCCCCGACGAAGTGGTGGGCAAGCGCGACATGCTGGTCAACTTCACCGACGAGGTGCTCGAGGACGGCGGCCAGGTGTTCTCCGAGCTCACCCAGCTTGCCCCGCTGCTGGCCCGGGCGCGCTATGGCATCGAGTTCCGCGACCCGGCGCTGATCCAGGAGAGCCGCCAGCTGCTGCAACGCATCGCCGACAGCCGCGGCATGACCCGCCTGGGATACTTTTTTATCCTCATGGAGCAGCTGGCCGCCTGTGACGACTACCAACTGCTGTCCACCGTCACCTCCTCGCAGCTGGCCGACGAGCACAATGTCGAGCGCATCAACCGGGCGGTGGACTACATCTTCCAGCACTACGCCCAGGACCTGAGCCAGAACGCGGTGGCCGAGCACCTGGGGATGACGCCGACGTACTTCTCGCGGTTCTTCAAGCAGGCCGCCGGGCGCGGCTTTGTCGAGTTCGTCAACCGGCTGCGGGTGAGCAAGTCGTGCGAGTTGCTGGCCAAGGGCGAGCTGCCGGTGACCGAGGTGTGCTTCGAGTCGGGGTTCAGCAACCTGTCGAACTTCAACCGGCGGTTTTTGCAGCTCAAGGGCATGACACCCTCCGATTACCGCAGCCTGGTGACGCAGCGGCTGACCGAGCAGAACCGGGGCTGAACGTCGTACGCGATCTCTTGTAGGAGCGGCCTTGTGTCGCGAAAGGGGCGCGCAGCGGCCCCGGCGATTGATGCGTCAAGGCTGAAATCCTGGGGCCACTGCGCGGCCCTTTCGCGGCACAAGGCCGCTCCTACAGGGGGCGCGCGCACAGCAAAAAAGTATCAGTCCTGGTGCAGGCCAGGCTTTGTCGGCATCGCCGTACGCGGGTGTAATCGGCAGCGAGCGACACAAAAACAATAACGTCATCCCCGAGGGAGTTCACCGATGAACGACTCGATCAAGGCCTGCCTGGCCGCCGCCTGCCTCAGCCTGCCGCTGCACGTCCAGGCCGCCGAGACCCTGACCATCGCCACGGTCAACAACAACGACATGATCCGCATGCAGCGCCTGGCCAAGGTGTTCGAGCAGCAGCACCCGGACATCCAGCTCAAGTGGGTGGTGCTCGAAGAGAACGTGCTGCGTCAGCGCCTGACCACCGATATCGCCACCCAGGGCGGCCAGTTCGACGTGCTGACCATCGGCATGTACGAAGCCGCGCTGTGGGGCGTCAAGGGCTGGCTGGCACCAATGACCGACCTGCCCGCCGACTACCACCTCGAGGATGTATTCCCCTCGGTGCGCAACGGCCTGTCGGCCAACGGCACGCTGTACGCCCTGCCCTTCTACGCCGAAGCCTCGATCACCTACTACCGCAAGGACCTGTTCGAGAAAGCCGGGCTGAGCATGCCCGAGCAACCCACCTGGACCCAGCTCGGCGAGTTCGCCGCCAAGCTCAACCACCCCGACCAGGGCCAGTACGGCATCTGCCTGCGCGGCAAGGCCGGTTGGGGCGAAAACATGGCACTGATCGGCACCGTGGCCAACGCCTTCGGCGCGCGCTGGTTCAATGAGCAATGGCAGCCCGAGTTCAGCGGCAGCGAGTGGAAGAACGCGCTGAATTTCTATGTGAACACCCTCAAGCAATACGGCCCGCCCGGCGCCTCCAGCAACGGCTTCAACGAAAACCTCGCGCTGTTCAACAGCGGCAAGTGCGCGATGTGGGTCGATGCCAGCGTCGCCGGCTCGTTCGTCACCGACAAGACCCAGAGCAAGGTCGCCGACCAGGTCGGCTTCACCTTCGCGCCCAAGGAAGTCACCGACAAGGGCGCCACCTGGCTGTATTCCTGGGCGCTGGCGATCCCCACCAGCTCCAAGGCCAAGGACGCCGCCAGGACCTTCGCCACCTGGGCCACCTCCGAGGCCTACGGCAAGCTGGTGGCCGAGCAGGAAGGCGTGGCCAACGTGCCACCGGGCACCCGCGCCTCGACCTACAGCGACGCGTACCTGGCCGCCGCGCCGTTCGCCAAGGTCACGCTGGAATCGCTCAAGCGCGTCGACCCCAACCACCCCACCCTCAAGCCCGTGCCTTACGTGGGCATCCAGCTGGTGACCATCCCCGAGTTCCAGGCCATCGGCACCCAGGTCGGCAAGCTGTTCGCCGCCGCGCTCACCGGGCAGATGAAAGTGGACCAGGTGCTGGCCTCGGCCCAGCAGTCCACCGAACGCGAGATGAAACGCGCCGGTTACCCCAAGTAGCTCGCACCGCCGTAGACCGCGCCAGCCTGCGGCGCGGTGACCGCCCCTTTCCGAAGCACACGGAGTCGCCATGAATACCTCGGCCCTCGACACCCCGAGCCTCGCCACCGCGCGCCCCGGCAAACGCCGCGTCGGCCCCGGCTGGTTCCTGGTCAGCCCTTCGGTGGCGCTGCTGCTGTTGTGGATGATCGTGCCCCTGGGCATGACCCTGTATTTCTCGCTGATCCGCTACAACCTGCTGTACCCGGGCGAAAACCAGTTCGTGGGCCTTGAGAACTTCGCCTTCTTCGTCACCGACGCCGGCTTCATGCCCGGCGCCCTCAACACCCTGACCCTGGTCGGCAGCGTGCTGGCGATCAGCGTGGTGCTCGGCGTGCTGATCGCCGCGCTGCTGGAGGCCGGCGAGTTCTGGGGCCGCGGCGTGGTGCGGGTGCTGCTGATCTCGCCGTTCTTCATCATGCCCACGGTCAGCGCGCTGCTGTGGAAGAACCTGATCTTCCACCCGGTGTCGGGCATCCTCGCCGCCGTGTGGCGCCTGTTCGGCGCGCAACCGGTGGACTGGCTGGCGCACTACCCGCTGCTGTCGATCATCCTGATCGTGTCGTGGCAGTGGCTGCCATTCGCCATCCTGATTCTGATGACCGCCATGCAGTCGCTGGACCAGGAACAGAAGGAAGCCGCGCGCCTGGATGGCGCAGGCCCCTTGGCGATCTTCTGGCACCTGACCCTGCCGCACCTGGCGCGGCCGATCGCCGTGGTGGTGATGATCGAGACCATCTTCCTGCTGTCGGTGTTCGCCGAGATCTTCACCACCACCAGCGGCGGCCCCGGATACGCGTCCACCAACCTCGCCTACCTGATCTACAACCAGGCGCTGCTGCAGTTCGACGTCGGCATGGCCTCGGCCGGTGGCCTGATCGCCGTGCTGATCGCCAATATCGCCGCCATCGTGCTGGTTCGCATGATCGGCAAGAACCTCACCGCGCGCAGCTGAGGAGCCCGCCATGCTGACACTCAAGCAAACCCGCACCCTGAAGAACGCGCTGCTCGGCCTGCTGTGCTGGGCCATCGCCCTGGTGATCTTCTTCCCGATCTTCTGGATGTTGCTGACCAGCTTCAAGACCGAGCTGGACGCCTTCGCCACGCCGCCGCAGTTCATCTTTGCGCCGACGCTGGAGAACTACCTGCACATCAACGAGCGCAGCGACTACTTCGCCTACGCCTGGAACTCGGTGCTGATTTCGTTCTCCGCCACCTTGCTATGCATGCTGATCGCGGTGCCTGCGGCCTACTCGATGGCCTTCTTCGAGACCCGCCACACCAAGCGCACGCTGCTGTGGATGCTGTCGACCAAGATGCTGCCGCCGGTGGGCGTCTTGATGCCGATCTACCTGCTGGCCAAGCAGTTCGGCCTGCTGGATTCGCGCCTGGCGCTGATCATCGTCTACACCCTGATCAACCTGCCGATCGTGGTGTGGATGGTGTACACCTACTTCAAGGACATCCCCGTGGACATCCTCGAAGCCGCGCGGCTGGATGGCGCCGGCACCTGGCAGGAGATCGTCCGCGTGCTGCTGCCGATCGCCCGCGGCGGGCTGGCTTCGACCCTGCTGCTGTCGCTGATCCTGTGCTGGAACGAGGCGTTCTGGTCGCTGAACCTGACCTCGTCCGCCGCCGCGCCGTTGACGGCGCTGGTGGCTTCCTATTCGAGCCCTGAAGGGCTGTTCTGGGCCAAGCTCTCGGCCGTCTCGACCCTGGCCTGCGCGCCGATCCTGATCTTTGGCTGGATCAGCCAGAAGCAGTTGGTGCGCGGGCTTTCGTTTGGGGCTGTCAAATGATCCCGCTATCTGGGGCTGCTTTGCAGCCCTTTCGCGGCACAAGGCCGCTCCTACAACAGGGGCGCGCGATCTCCTGTAGGAGCGGCCTTGCGCCGCGAAAGGACCGCGAAGCGGTCCCAGCATCAGCAGCCTTCATACATGCCCAAAGGCCTTACCCCACTCCCCTGAAGGACACCCCCCATGGCTGACCTGAAAATCCGCAACCTGCACAAAGGCTTCGATGGCCACGCCATCATCAAGGGCATTGACCTGGACGTGCGCGACCGCGAGTTCGTGGTGTTCGTCGGCCCCTCCGGCTGCGGCAAGTCCACCCTGCTGCGCCTGATCGCCGGTCTCGAGGAGGTCAGCAGCGGCAGCATCACCCTCGACGGCGCCGACATCACCGACACCGCCCCGGCCAAGCGCGACCTGGCCATGGTGTTCCAGACCTACGCCCTGTATCCGCACATGACCGTGCGCAAGAACCTGTCGTTCGCCCTGGACCTGGCCGGGGTCGGCAAGCAGGAAGTCAGCGCCAAGGTCGACAACGCCGCGCGCATCCTCGAACTGCAACCGCTGCTCGAACGCAAGCCCCGCCAGCTTTCCGGCGGCCAGCGCCAGCGGGTGGCGATCGGCCGGGCGATCGTGCGCAATCCGAAGATCTTCCTGTTCGACGAGCCATTGTCCAACCTCGACGCCGCCCTGCGCGTGCAGATGCGCCTGGAACTGGCGCGGCTGCATCAGGAGCTGGCCGCGACCATGATCTACGTGACCCATGACCAGGTCGAGGCGATGACCCTGGCCGACAAGGTGGTGGTGCTCAACGGCGGGCGCATCGAGCAGGTCGGCTCGCCGCTGGAGCTGTACCACCATCCGGCCAACCTGTTTGTCGCGGGGTTTCTGGGGACACCGAAGATGGGCTTTTTGCGTGGGCACCTGAGTCGCAACCAAGGCAACCAGTGCGAGGTGGCGCTGGAGTGCGGCGCTCGCATCGCCTTGCCGCTGTGCGCGGGGGAGTTGCATACCGGCAGCCAGGTGACGCTGGGGATTCGCCCCGAGCATCTGAACATTGATCGCGCCGGGCAAGGTACCCAGGGCTCGTTGCAGGTGACTGCCGATGTCAGCGAACGACTGGGCAGCGACAGTTATTGCCATGTGCGCGCGGCCTCCGGAGAGATGCTGACCGTGCGGGTGCGCGGGGACTTTGCGCCGGGGTTTGGTGAGGGGTTGGAACTGAGCTTCGATCCGGGCCATTGCCATCTGTTTGATAGCAATGGGCAGGCGATCGACAAGCGATTGCGGCAGGTGGCCTGAGGTGTTCGGCGGGAGGGTTGTGGCGCCTATGAGATCGAGCGCCGCCCGCGCGGCGCATCGCGGCACAAGGCCGCTCCTACATCTGTTTCGGGCCAGTGAGTCCTGTAAGGGTACCTCTGCCCGCCTTGGCGCATGCCTTGAGACAGGTGGAGCGGCAGTGGTGCCCACGCTGAAAGCGCGTCGAGCCAACAAGGCGGACCAGGCAATGGCGCAGGATTGACTGGCCCGAAACAGATGTAGGAGCGGCCTTGTGCCGCGATGCGCCGCGCGGGCGGCGCTCGATCTCAAGAACGCCACAAGGCTCCCGCCAGGCACATCGCCGCCATCACGCGATCCACACATGACCTCCAAAGGGATGCTCCAGGATGAAATTGAACCACCCCAACCTCACCCAATTGCCCCCCTCCGTCGCCCGCCCCAGCTACGACCCAACCCAACTACGCCAGGGCATCGCCCACATCGGCGTCGGCGGCTTCCACCGCGCCCACCAGGCCGCCTACACCGACGCCCTGATGAACTGCGGCGAAGGCCTCGACTGGGCCATCTGCGGCGTCGGTTTGCGCAGTGAAGACCGCGCCATGCGCGACGCCCTGGCCGGCCAGGACCACCTCTACACCCTGTTCGAACTGGGCGACCAGCCCGACACCAAGGTACGCGCAATCGCCGCCATCAACGGCATGCTGCTGGCCGAGGACGGCGCCGAACCGCTGCTCGCCAAACTGGCCGAACCCGGCATCCGCATCGTCTCGCTGACCATCACCGAAGGCGGCTACTGCATCGACGACAGCACCGGCGAGTTCCGCGCCGACCTGCCACAGATCCAGCACGACCTGGCCAACCCGCAATCCCCGCAAAGCGTGTTCGGCTACCTCTGCGAAGCCCTGCGCCGCCGCCGCGAATCTGGCACCGGCCCGTTCACCGTAATGTCCTGCGACAACCTCCCGCACAACGGCGACGTCGCCCGCAAGGCCCTGTTGGCCTTCGCCCAGCGCCTCGACCCCGACCTGGCCGACTGGATCGCCAGCCACGTCAGCTTCCCCAACGCCATGGTCGACCGCATCACCCCGATGACCAGCCCCGCCCACTGCCAGCAACTGCGCGAGCGCCACGGCGTCGACGATGCCTGGCCGGTGGTGTGCGAGCCTTTTCTGCAATGGGTGGTGGAAGATAACTTCGTCGCCGGTCGCCCGGCCTGGGAAAAGGTCGGCGTGCAGTTCACCCGCGACGTCACCCCCTATGAAGAGATGAAGATCAAGCTGCTCAATGGCAGCCACCTGGCCCTCACCTACCTGGGCTTCCTGCAAGGCTACCGTTTCGTCCACGAAACCCTCGCCGACCCGCTGCTGCGCCGCTACATGCGCACCTTCATGGACCAGGACGTAACCCCGCAACTGGCCCCGGTGCCCGGCATTGATCTTGAGCGCTACAAGCAAAGCCTCGGCGAACGCTTCGCCAACCGCGCCATCGCCGACCAGCTGGAGCGCGTGTGCTCCGACGGCTCGTCGAAGTTCCCCAAGTTCATCGTGCCCACCGCCAACCGCCTGATCGCCGACGGCAAGCCGCTGGAGCGCGTGGCCCTGGTGGTGGCCGCCTGGGCCCTGTACCTGCGCGGCGAAGACGAGCACGGCAACCGCTACAGCATCCCCGACCCCCGCGCCGCCGACTGCCAGGCCCGGGTGGTGCAGCGCGACGGCCTGGCCGCCCGGGTACTGGGCGACGAGGCGATCTTCGGTAGCGCCATCCCTGCGTCCAAGGCTTTTGTCAGCGCCTTCGAGCGCCTGTACGACAGCTTGCGCGAAGTCGGCGTGGGTGAAACCCTGCGCCAGGTCCTCGGTGACTGATACGGAGTGTTTCGAAATGGACGGATTGTTCCTCGGCATCGACTGCGGCACCCAGGGCACCAAGGTCCTGGCGCTGGACGCCGGCAACGGCCAGGTGCTCGGCCTGGGCAGCGCCGCCCATGCGCCGCCCCAAGGCCGCGATGGCAGGCGCGAGCAGGCCCCCGCCGACTGGCTGGAGGCCCTGCGTGGGGCGGTGTCCGCTGCCTTGCGAGAAGCCCGTGTGGATGGCCAGGCGATCCGCGCACTGGCGGTGTCCGGCCAGCAGCACGGCCTGGTGATGCTCGACGCCCAGGGCCAGGTGCTGCGCCCGGCCAAGCTCTGGTGCGACACCGAGAGCGCGCCCGAGAACCAGACACTGCTCGATGCCCTCGGCGGCGCCCAAGGCTCGCTCGAACGCCTCGGGTTGGTGATCGCGCCGGGCTATACCCTGTCCAAATTACTGTGGACCAAGCGCAAACACCCCGAGCTGTTCGCCCGCCTCGCCCATGTCCTGCTGCCCCACGACTACCTGAATTACTGGCTGACCGGTCGTGCCTGCACGGAGCCCGGCGACGCCTCCGGCACCGGCTACTACGATGTGCGCCAAAGAACCTGGGCGCCCGATGTCCTTCAGCACATCGAGCCCGGCGAGCGTCTTTTGGCGGCGCTACCTGAGCTGGTCGAATCAGGCGATTGCATCGGCACCCTGCGCGAACAGATCGCCACTGCACTCGGCCTGAGCCCACAGACCTGGGTGGCCACGGGCGGCGGCGACAACATGCTCGGCGCCATCGGCACCGGCAATATCGCCCCCGGCATGATCACCCTGAGCCTCGGCACCTCCGGCACCCTGGCCGCCTACGCCGACCAGCCCCACGTCAGCGCCCAGGGCGAAGTCGCGACCTTCTGCGCCTCCAGCGGCGGCTGGCTGCCGTTGATCTGCACCATGAACCTCACCAGCGCCTGCGCCCTGGTGCGCGACCTGCTGGAGCTCGACCTCGACCGTTTCAGCGCCCTCGCCACCCAAGCCCCGATCGGCGCCGACGGCCTGCTGATGCTGCCCTTCTTCGACGGCGAACGCGTGCCCGCCTTGCCCGAAGCCACGGCCAGCCTGCACGGCATGACCAGCGCCAACCTGACCCGCGCCAACCTCTGCCGCGCCGTGCTCGAAGGCACCTGCTTCAGCCTGCGTTACGGCCTCGACCTGCTGCGCGCCAGCGGCCTGCCAGGCAGCGAAATCCGCCTGGTCGGCGGCGCGGCGAAAAGCCCGCTGTGGCGCCAGACACTGGCCGACCTGCTGGGCCTGCCGGTGGTATGCCCCCAACAGACCGAAGCCGCCGCCCTGGGCGCCGCGATCCAGGCCGCCTGGAGCCTCGGTCGCCAACTGGGCCAGGGCGACAGCCTCGAAACCCTGTGCAAACGCTGCGTCGCCCTCGACGAAAGCACCCGAACCCTGCCCCGCCCGGCGCAACAGGCCGAGTACGAGGCCGCCTATCAACGCTATCGGGAGCAACTGCCTGCACGCTGAGTGCGGGTATCCTTCCCTAATCTTTCGTTCTGGAGAACTGCATGTACCTGGTGTGTGGCGAGGCCCTGTTCGATGTCTTCAGCGTGGAAAACAGCAGCCGCAGCAGCGAGCTGGGGTTTACCGCGATTGCCGGCGGATCGCCGTTCAACGTGGCCGTCGGCCTGCGCCGGTTGGGCGTGGCGTCGGCGTTGTTTGGCGGGTTGTCCAGCGACTACCTCGGTGCCCGGCTACGCCGGGTGCTGGACGAGGAACGGGTGGACTGCCGCTACGTGGTGACCAGCGATGCACCGACCACCCTGGCCATGGTCGGGCTGGATGCCAATGGCTCGGCGCAGTATCAGTTTCGCGGTGAAGGGTGTGCGGACCGGCAGGTGACGCTGGCGCATCTGCCGGAGCTGGATGAGCGTGTGCGGGGGTTGCATGTGGGCTCCTACACCCTGGTGGTGAAGCCCGTGGCCGATACCCTGATGACGCTGGTAGAGCGCGAGCGGGACCGGCGGCTGATCAGCCTGGATCCGAATGTGCGGCTTGATCCGCAGCCGGATGTAGCGCTGTGGCGGCGGCAGGTGGAGGCTTTTGCCGGCCATGCGCATGTGATCAAGGCCAGTGAGGAAGACATCGCCTTGCTCTATCCGGGGCGGGAGACTCGTGATGTGGCGCGAGGCTGGCTTAACGAACGCTGCCGGTTGGTTTTTGTCACTCACGGTGCTGACGGTGCCAGTGTGCATTGCGCACAGGGTTCATGGCAGCGCCCGGCGGATACCTCATTGCCGGTACACGACACCGTTGGCGCCGGTGACACCTTCCAAGCCGCCGTGCTCGCCCACCTGGCTCGCCTCGGTGCAGACAGCCCGGCCGGTGTGGCGAAGCTCCCCCATGAAACCATTGATGCAATCCTCGCCTACGCGATCCATGCCGCCGCGATCACCTGCTCACGGGCAGGCCCGGATCTGCCTTTCGAACGCGAACTGCCGCCCATGCGCTCATGATGCCAGCAGCCTGGGCTGGCCCCGCGATGAGGCACGCCCAGGCTGTCCATGAGCGCCAGCGCTCTCAGTTGTTCGGTGCGCCACTGGCGATCCAGGCCTGCACGGCCTGTATCAGCTGGGTGTCGGCTTGCGCCTGGCCGAAAGGCATCGCCACACCCTTGCCCCCCACCGACAACTGGTCGCCTGTGAGTTTGTGCAGCAGATAGCTGGCCTGCGGATCGCCGGGCACGACACGCTTGAGCGTGCTTTGTACCGAAGCGATGCCCACCAGCTGCCGATAGGCGCTACCGCGCTGCAACACCAGATCTTCCGGGGCCGAACCCTGCAGATGGCAAGACACGCAATAGGTGTCGAGCATGGGCTGGATAGTCTTCCTGAAACTCGGCACCTCGTCGGCCAGCACCGGCGAGGCAGACGTCACCAGTGCACACAGCCATGCCACGCGCCAACGCCGCGCGCAAACGCCGATGCCGTCCATTCATGCCTCCCTGATCGGTTCGCGGGCCGCGTGGTCGCCGGCCAGGCGACCGAACGTCATGGCCGTGCCAAGGGTCGCCCCCGCCGCCCAATAGGTATCGTGGGCGGGGCTGGCGATGCAGTTGCCGGCACCATACAGGCCAGGGATGGGCTGGTCATCGTAGCCGAGCACACGGCCATGGCTGTCGATTACCGGACCGCCATTGGTATCCAGCGTCACCGGGCACATGATGATCGCGTAGTACGGCCCCTTGCCCGCCAGCGGAAACATGGTGAAGTTTTCCTTTTCGTTGGCCGGGTGGCGCGGGTCCTTGCGCGGGGGGCTGGGGTAGAAATACATGTAGTCGCGGTCGTAGGCGAACTTGCCGCGCTGGTGGTCCTCGTCGCTGCCGCTCTCGGCGAAGCGGTTGAAACGCGCCAAGGTCTCCTTCATCTGCGTGGCGAAGCCCGGGTCCAGGCGCAAGCCACCAGTGTGACTGGCCAGCGAGGCCAGGCGTTCATCGAGGGCCTTGGCCAGCTCGGCGAAAGTCTCGCCGCGCAGCACATAACGCTCGGTGGTACCCGGCGCCGGAATGGGGGGATGACCGGCAAACAGGTCGGCCGTGCGCTGGTCGTAGACCATGAACATCAGCAGGTTGGGATAACTGGCGGTGCTTGGGTCCCAGGTGAAATGAACCTTCGAGCGGTCATGGTAGTTGCGCTTCTCGTTGACCACGCGACGCCCGTAGCGGTTGACCAGGATCATGCTGTCGCCTGGCGGTACCCAGATTTCCCGAGGTACGCTGGGGAAGGCGATGGCTTCCTCGAGCAGGGTCTGGGCACGCCAGGCGCCACCCATGTTGCCCAGCTGTGCACCGATGGCACCGCCGATGCGGATGAAATCGCCCGTGCAGGTGGGGATGCCGCAGCCACCGAACACCGGGTTGACCTGATACTGGGCGCGCAACTGGCGGTTGGCGGTATAGCCGCCCGTACCGAAGACGACCCCTCGGCGCGCACGCAGCAGCACCTGGCGTGGCTCGTCGTTGTCGTCCAGGGTGGACACCTGCAGGCCAATGACTTCGCCACGGGCGTTGGTCAGCAGGCGTTCGGCGCTGCTGGCCAGGCGCACCGGGATTGCGCGGCTGTCGAGCGCGCCACGCAGTTGGCGCATGAGCTCCGCTCCCAGGCCGAGACTGTTGTCCGGCTGCTTCGGCCCCAGCGCCCGGCCGCGCAGGCCAACCGAGCCGGCGATGACGTCACCGTAGTCGGGCTGGTCAGGCACATCGTCCGGGAAGATCGAGTAACGCATCGACTGCAGCGCATTCATCTGCGCGAGCTTGTCGATGGTCGGCGACGCTTCGCGATAGAAGGTGCGCATCAGCTCATACGTGGCTTGCGGGATGCCCAGGGTGGGGTGATCCGGGTTGAACAGCTGGGGGTAGCTGTAGCGGGCCATGTAGGCCAGGCAGGCGGCCTCGCTGTCCGCAAGTCCCTTGGCCTTCATGTGGAAGTTGTCGGGAATCCAGTAGGCGCCGCCCGACTTGGCCGAGGTGCCACCGAAGAACGGAGCTTTCTCCAGCACCACGACCTTGGCACCGGCCTCATGGGCAAACAGTGCGGCGCTGACACCGGCGGCACCACTGCCGACGACGATGACATCGAACTCCTCGTGCCACTGCGGGGATTGTGGCGTGGCCGCCCGGGCGCTGGCGGCCATGCCCAGGGAGGAGACGGCGGCACCGGCGGCGCTGGCCTTGAGCAGCGAGCGCCGGGAAATACGCGAAGCATTCTTGGACATGCGGGTTGTTCCTTGATTCGAGAGCTGCGACGGGAGCGCGATCAGAAGCAGGCGCGTACCACACCACCGTCCACGCGCAGGGCGGATCCATTGATCGAGGCGGCGTGCTCGCTGCAGACGAAGGCCACCGCCGAGCCGATCTCGGCCGGCTCCTGGAAGCGCTGGATCAGCGAGCTGGGGCGCAGGGTGCGGAAGTATTCCTCGGTGAAGGCTTCCAGGTTGCCGCCGCCCAGGCCCTGGACGAAATCGCGCACACCGTCGGTCAGGGTCGGTCCGGGCAGCACGGAGTTGACCGTGACACCGGTGGCGGCGCAGGTCTCGGCCAGGCCGCGGGCAATGGCCAGCTGGGCGGTCTTGGTCATGCCATAGTGGATCATTTCCCTGGGAATCTGGATGGCGCTTTCACTGCTGATGAACACGATCCGCCCCCAGTTGCGCTGCTTCATGCCGGCCAGGTACTGACGCGACAGACGCACTCCGCTTAGCACGTTGATGTCGAAGATCTCCTGCCATTGCTCGTCGCTGATCTCGTCGAACTCGGCGGCTCCGTACACCCCCAGGTTGTTGACCACGATGTCGACCTGAGGATGCGCCTGGTGCAGGCGCTGCACCGCATCGGCACGACTGAGGTCCGCAACGAACGGGATCAGTTCGGCCTGGTGCTCGCCGACGCGTTGGCGAAGGCCGGCAATGGCGGTATGCACGGCATCGGCGTCACGGCCATTGATGATCACGTTGACGCCTTCGGCATACAGTGCCTCGGCAATGGCCAGGCCGATGCCTTTGCTCGATCCGGAGACGACGGCCAGGCGGGGTTGACTGAACAGTTTCATGCAAGCTCCTTGTGCAGGTGTTCGTGAGTGCTGTGGGTGCGCGCCGTGGGCAGGAGTTGCTCGAGCACCTGCGCCAGTACCTGGCGCGGCGTCCCTTCGGCCTTGGCGGCCCAGGCGACATGGCCGTCCGGGCGGACCAGGGCCAGGTCGGTGTCGGTGAAGCCCACGCGGTTACGCAGGTCGAAGTAGATATCGTCGAAGCCGTCGGCTGCGCTCAGGCGCAGCCCGTGCAGGGGTATGCCGCGCGCTCGGGCCAGCTCGCCCGCCGCCTCGACCCAGGCACCTGCCTGACTGCCGGCAATCAGGGTGAAGCGGCCCTTGCCCAGCAGGGCCAGGGTCGACACGCGCTCGCCCCGACGCGTCACCCAGGCATGGGGGAAGCGTGCGCCGGCGACCACCTGCGAATGGTAGGCGCCCGCCAGCTCGTCGAGCGGTTCGGGCGGCGCGTCGGCCGCTTCGAGGATGGCGGCGGAGCGATAACGCAGATTGCTTTCGACGCCGAGACAGTTGAACTCGTAGTTCTTCTGCCAGATGGCCTGGGCCAGCCGCTCACGGACCTGAGCACCGCCGACGTCGTCAGCGAATACCGCCTGCAGGTCCAACTGCCCCTGCTGGCCGTCCGGCTCGAGCACCGCCAGCAGCTCACGGGTCTGACCGATGCTGCGGATCGCCCGGGTGACGATCTGGCGGCCGATCGGCGCACGCTCATCACTGTAGCTGTGAAGCAGGCGTGGAGCGGCGATGCCCTTGAGCACGTAAGCAAGCTTCCAGGCCAGGTTGTAGGCGTCCTGGATCGAGGTGTTCGAGCCCAGGCCGTTGTTCGGTGGATGCCGGTGCACCGAGTCGCCGGCACAGAACACCCGCCCGCTGGCGTACTCGGTGGCATAGGCGCGGTTGACGGTCCAGGTGGAAATCGAGCTGATGTCCGGCTCGACATCGTCGGTCCCCAGGACCTTGCGAATGATGTCCGCCGCTTCGGCATTGCCCAGGCGCGGGGCCGGCTGGTTGATGTCGTAGCTCCAGACGCACAGCCATTCATTCCACGGGCGCACCATGCGCAGCAGGCCGACCCCCAGCCCGCCGATACGGGCTTCCGGGTTGAGCATCCAGAAAAGGGCGCTGGGGCGGTGGGCGACGTAGCGGCTGAGGTCGGCCTTGAACAGGATGTTGATGCTGCCGGCCAGGCCCATCTCGCCGGACATCGGTAGCCCGATGGCTTCGGCCACACGACTGCGGCCGCCATCGGCACCGATCAGGTACTTGGCGCGAATGGCGAACTGCTCGCCGGTCAGGTGGTCGAGCACCTGGGCCGTGACGCCCTCCTCGTCCTGCTCGAGCGAGAGGAACTCGCTGCTGAAACGGATTTTCGCCCCGGCCTTGACCGCGTTGGCCACCAGCACCGGCTCCAGGAAATTCTGCGGGATATCGCAGATTTCGTGGGGGCTGGTGAGGCGGTATTCCGACAGACGCTCGGGGGCCGCGCCCCAGGAGCGGATGCGTCCGATCTCGCGTCCGGTCAGCGACTCGCAGAGGATGCTGTCACCGATCAGGTGATTGGGCACGGCATCGCGCAGTGCTTCCTCGACCACTCCGGCGTCGTCGAGGATCTCCATGGTGCGCTGGTTCATGATGTGCGCGCGTGGGGTATCGGCCAGCCAGGGGTATTTGGTCACCACCAGGGTCTGGATACCGTGGCGGGCGAGAAACAGCGCGGCCGAGGCGCCGGCCGGGCCGCTGCCGATGACGAGGACTTCGGTTTCAATCATGGTCTCTTCCTTGAACGTGTGGGCACTGCCCGCACGCGACAGGCTTCAGGGGCGTGGTCAAGCGAACTTCTGTGCCAGGCGCAGGGCCAGTTCCAGCGATTGCTCACGATTCAGGCGTGGATCCACGCTGCTGCGGTAGTTGCGCGGCAGGTCGGCTTCGGTGAGGTTGCCCGCGCCGCCCAGGCATTCGGTGACGGCTTCGCCGGACATCTCCAGATGCACGCCACCCAGGTGACTGCCGTGGGCGGCATGCAACTCGGCGGCCTGTTCCAGCTCGGCGAGAATGTGCTCGAAGTAGCGGGTCTTGTAGCCGTTGCCGAGACTGCAGGTATTGCCGTGCATCGGGTCACACACCCACAACACGCGACGTCCCTCGCGACGCACCGCGTCGATCAGCGCAGGCAAGGCGTTGCCTATGGTTTGTGCGCCCATGCGGGTGATCAGGGTGAGACGGCCAGGTTCGTCGTCCGGATTGAGGCGTTCGATCAGGCGTAGCAACTGGTCGCTGCCGGTTGCCGGACCAACCTTGACCGCGATCGGGTTTTCGATGCCGCGCAGGTATTCGACATGGGCCCCCTCGAGGTCGGCGGTACGCACACCGATCCACGGGAAGTGGGTCGACAGGTTGAACCAGCCATGATGGGACGGCACATAGTGCGTCAGTGCCTGTTCATAGGGCAGCAGCAGGGCTTCATGGGAGATATGCAGGTGCGCCGATGGCTCGCTGCCGCCACCCTCCTGGCGCAAGGCCTCGAGCAGTTGCAAGGCTTCGCGCAGGGAGCCCAGCAAGCGTTCCTGGGCATCGGCCCGGGGGCTCTGGCGCAGCCAGTCGAAGGCCCAGCGCGACGGCTGGTACAGGTCGGCAAAGCCTTTGCGCATCAGCGCGCGGGCCAGGTTCAGGGTCAGTGCCGAGCGGGCATGGGCCTGCAGCATGCGCTGCGGATCGGGTTCGCGCGCACTGGCTTCGAAACGGTGCCCGTTGACGATATCGCCGCGGTACACCGGCAGTTCGACGCCATCGATGCATTCGCTGTCGGCCGAGCGTGGCTTGGCATATTGGCCTGCCAGACGCCCGACACGGATGATCGGGCGACGCAGGCCATGGGTCAGCAGCAGCCCCATTTGCTCCATATGTTCCAGGCGCGTGTGTATCGCCGCGCCGGTGCAGTCCTCGAAGCGTTCGGCACAATCGCCGCCTTGCAGCAGGAACAGCTTGCCTTCCTGGGCTCGCGCCAGCGCCTGCTTGAGCTGGACCACTTCCTCGGCCATGACCAGCGCCGGCTGCCGGGCGAGCTCCTCCAGGGCCTGCTCCATGGCCTGGCGGTCGGCATAGCGGGGTTGCTGCAGGGCGACCCGTTGTTGCCACGACGCCGGTGACCAGTCGGGATCACGGCGTGGTTCAGCGATATCGGCAGTGAACGGCACCGTTGCGCTGCGCGAAGGAGGAACAGCGTCTTGCAGATTCAGAGAAACCATGGGGATCCTGCTCTCAAGTTGGGTGGACGAAGGCACTGCACTCACAGATGTTGCGTCAGCGCTCCGGCAGGCCGGGCAAGGGGCCGTGCAGCGGGAGACGGGGCACGGCCCTCGTGGTGCCAGAAGCCTGACAGGAAGCACTCGGCAATCAGCAGCGGCGCGCCGTGACGGTGGAACAGCGAGCGTCGCGCCAGCCAAGGACCGCTGTCGTCAAGGCAGCGCGACAGCCTGCCCAAGGGCTCGTCCAGGGCCAGCACGCCCCATTCGAACGGCCCTCGGACGATGTCCGGGTCCTGATACAGCATCATGCCCAGAGGCTGGGAGCCGTAACCGTCAAGCACCGCCCAACCCTGGTCGAGGGCACCGAGCGGAGCGATGCTGCGCGCCAGTACACAGGGGCGTTGATCAAGGCGCATCAGCACCGTGCGCACCCACAGCGGGGTGCCGGCGGCGATGCCCAACGCCTGGGCATCGGCGACGCAGGCCTGGGTCGGGTACTGATCGATCAGCTCGAGGCGATATTGGCCCAGCGCCTTGAGGTGCAGGGTCAGCGAGCCGGGCAGGAACAGCCAGTGGCATTGTTCGGTGGAAAGCCAGGGCAAGGGCGCACGCTGCCACTGGGTGCACGAGTCGGTGTTCATCACTTGAATCCCTTCAAGAGGCGCGCAAGGCGGTGGTCAGGCGCAGGTAGTCCGTGGAGTGTTCGTCTGGGTCACGCTGGCATAGTCCGGCAAGGCCAGGCGGCGGGCTTCGGCAAAACTCATCAAGGCGTCAAAGTCGGCGAACGGCAGGCCATCCGCACGCCGGTCGGCCTCGTGGATCAGTGCGTCGGGCAGCTCTTGGCGGTCGCCGAGCACGATGGCCGAGGTCAGCGGTTTGCGCTGGGCCTCGTACTGCTGCAGGGCCTGCTCCAGTGAATCGCCGCTGGCCAGTGCCTCTGCCAGGCAGTGGGCATCGAGAATGGCCTGGCCGGCACCGTTGGAGCCCACCGGCACCATGGGGTGCGCGGCGTCGCCGATCAGGGTGATGCGCCCCACCGTCCAGCGTGGCAGCGGATCGCGGTCGGCCATCGGTGTCTGGATGATCGGCTGGTTGCTGCGCATGAGCAATTGCGGGATGTCCAGCCAGTCGAAACTGCGCGAAGCGAAGAAACGCGCCAGGTCCTCGAGGCGGTCGGGGGCGAACTCCGGGTCGTGCTCGAACAGCGCACGGTCCAGTTCGGCGACCCAGTTGATCAGTTGCTCGCCACGTTCGTTGACCTGGTCGCGAATGGGGTAGATCACCAGCTTGCCATGTGCTGGCACACCGATGCGCACCATGCTGGCACCGCTCAGGAACGGCGGCGCCACCGTCACCCCGCGCCACATGTGCACGGCCCGGTCGACCGGGGCCAGGTGCTCGCCGAACAGGCTGCGACAGACCTGCGAACGCACGCCGTCCGCACCGATCAGCGCACTGCAGTGCACCTGGACCAGGGGGGCCTGCGGCCCTTGGGAAAAGGTTGCGATCACACCCTGGTCATCCTGGACGACATCGCGCAGCGTGTGCCCGGTCAGCAGGAAGTCGGCGCCCAGGCGTTGGCGGGCGGCGTCCAGCAGGGTCTGCTGAAGCACCCCGCGGTGAATGGACAGCTGCGGCACCGAGTGACCGTTGCGCAGCCCCAACGGCAGGCTGTGCAGGCGTTGGCCATATCGGTTGAAGAACACCATCTCCTGGGTGGTGACGGCATTTTCCTGCAACTTTTCCAGCAAGCCAAGTTCGGCAAACACTTTCATCGCATAGGGCTGAAGGTTCAAACCTACGCCCAGCGGCTCAATGGTTTTTGCCGACTCGTAAACTTTTACCCGGAAGCCTTTTTTATGCAGTGAGAGTGCGAGCGTAAGCCCTGCTATCCCCGCGCCGACAATAATCATTTGATTCATGACGTGCTCTACGCGCTGTATGGAGTTTAAGTATTGAATTGTTCTATTTGTTCCCAGGAATCCTAGCATGTGCATTTTTTTATAATCAAGGCGTTGATTTCAGTTGTTTATTCCAGTGATTTTTGAATATTTTTCCACAATTTAGGCGTTTCCAGGCCGGCCGTTGCGGAAACGACAAAACTGTTTCAATTTTCAGGCAACAATTGGAAATACAACCAAATGAGAACGCAATGAGCAGCACACACACTCAATTGCAGGCGCGGGAAAAGTGACTGAAGAGTCAGCGATAACAGGCGGGCACAAAAAAGCCAGCGGCCTAACTTAAAGTTCTGGGCGCCGGCAGTAATGAAATAATTGAATTAATTATGATCGAGGAACAAGGGCGTCAAATGCCGGGAAAGAAAGCGCAGCATGATGTCGACCTTGGGCAGCAGTTGCCGGCTGCGTGGCCAGATGAGGTGTACCGGCAGCCCGGGTGTCGAGAGGTGCGGCATGATTTCCACCAGATCACCGCGCTGCAGTTCGTCGCGGATCATCCAGGTCGCCAGCTGCGATATGCCATAGCCGCCCTTCACCGCCTGCACCTGGGCCTCGCCGCTGCCGACGATGATCCTGCCATTCATGGTGCGCCGTTCGATCTGGCCATCGGGGCCACTGAACATCCAGGGGCTGACGCTGCCATCGGCGCGGCCATACATCACGCAGTCGAACTGGTCGAGTTCATGTCCGTGCTGGATGTTCAGATGCTGGCGCAGGTACTGCGGCGCCCCGCAGAAGATCAGGCGCTCCTGGCCGATCTGCTGGTGCGCCAGCAAGTTCGACAGCTGGTCGACGCTGCCAATGCGCACCGCCAGGTCGATCCCCTCCTCTATCACATCGACGAAGCGGTCGGTGAACGAGGCATGCAGGCGCAAGCGTGGATTGTGCTCGGTGAAGTTCAGCAGCAACGGCAGCACATGTTGCTTGCCGAAGGTCACCGGCACATCGATGCGCAGGCGTCCGGCCGGTTCCTGGCGCTCTGCGGCCAGGACCGTCTCGGCCTCCTCCAGCTCGGCCAGGATACGTGCGCAGGTACGATAGAAGGCCTCGCCCGTGTCGGTCAGGGAAAGGCTGCGGGTCGTGCGCTCGAACAGTCGGGTGCCCAGCCGGCCTTCAAGGCGGGCAACCCCCTTGCTCACAGCCGAAGTCGAAAGGTTGAGTTGCGCGGCGGCGGCGGTGAAGCTGCCGGCGTCCGCAGTGGTGACGAAAACTTCGATGCCTTTGAGGTGCTCGGTAAGCCTCATTGAAAATCCTTTTACTGCCGCGCCCGCGATGGGCGCACACGCTTCATGCGTAGATTGCGAGGGGCTCGCCATCCGCCCTGCGAGGGCGGACAGCGTAGTGACGGCGGTCAGGGTAGCAGCAAGCGCAACAGGTCGAAACCGAACTGCCCTCCTCGTCAGGCGAACTGGGGCAGCACATGCTCGGCGAGTTCATCCAGAACCGCCTGTACAGGGCGTCGACTGATGCGCAGGTTCAGGGCGATGTGCGAAACGCCCTGCTCGCGCTGGCGCAGCCAGAGATCGAGCAGGGCCTGCCGTCCGCCACGCAGCCCCCGCCCCGCTCGCAAGGGTGCGCCCGGGTCCTGCTCCAGATCGAAGAACGCGCCGTAGCCATACGGCTTGAACTGCCCCGGCTCCTGGCAGGCGCGCCATTGCTCGAGGACCCAGGGCAAGGCCTGGGCATCGCTCTGGTGCCAGATCCAGCCATCGGTGTGCTGGGCCAGCCAGGAAAGCTCCTGACCGCAGCGACCCACGGCCAACGTTGGCAACCTGCCAGTGACCGGTTTGGGGACCAGGTCCAGAGTGCCGTCCAGCGTGCCGTGGAAGTGCGAGTAATGCACCGGGTAGTCCTGGCTCACCACGCTCTGCAGCATCTGGTAGGCATCCCGGTAGCGCTCGGCACGCTGCTGGTAGTCCACGCCGAACGCCGGGTACTCGCTGGGTCGGTCGCCTGTGGACAAGCCCAGCAGGAAACGCCCTTGCAGCAGCTGGTCGACACTGCAGGCCTGCTTGGCGACCAGCAGCGGGTTGCGCAAGGCCAGGATGATCCCGGCAGTACCAATGGCGATGCGCTGGGTATGCGCCGCCAGCCAGCCGGCATAGACCATCGGATCATGGACCTGGGCGACGTCCCCGAAATCCGGGTCGTGAAACGGCACGTCGCGCAACCAGATGGCGGAAAAGCCCAGGGCCTCGGCATGCTGTACCAGCTGCAGGTGCTGGCGCAGCGGCGGAACGGCACTGTCGGGATAGGCCTCCAGCGGCGCGATCAGGCCGAAGGTCAGTTGTCCCGGGCGGAACACCCGGGCATACGCAGGGTGAGCGGCCAACGCAGCGTCCATTCCAGGGTACGCCGGCGTGCCGTGGGCCGGCAGGGTGTGCGGCGCGGTCATCGGCGCAGCGTCCCGGCGCGCTCGAGGCCCGCATCGGTGGCGCGGCGCTCCTTGAACTGCACCAGCAGCAGGCAGATCACCGCGGCGGCCAGGGCAATCGTGGCGGCGATATAGCCGAGACTGGCCAGGCCGGTCTGCTCGATGCTGTAGCCCCCGATGATGGCACCCAGGCCGATGCCGGCGTTGGCGGCAGAGACGTTCAGGGTGCCGGCCAGGGCCTGGGCGTGGCTGGCGGCTTTCATCACGCGTACCTGGCACACCGGATACAGCGCGGTGTAGGCGATGCCCCAGACGGTCAGCGCCACCGCCAGGCCGACATACGAACCGGCCAGGGGAATGCTCATTGACATGCCTGCGGCCAGGATCAACACGAACACCGCCGTGGCGCCCAGCGGGTTGCGGTCGACGAAGTGGCCGCCCAGCCAGTTGCCGACCAGGCCGATGGCACCAAAGCCCATCAGCCACCAGCCCACTGCCACCGGCGCGATACCGGCCAGGCGTTCGAGCATGTCAGCCAGGTAGGTGTAGGCGGTGAACATGGCGGTAAACACCACCACCGAGAGCACGATGTTGCCGATGAAGCGGCCATCGCGCAGGATGCGCATCTGCTGGCCGATGCTGCTGCGCTCCGGACGGGCCAGGGTCGGCATGTACAGCGCCAGCAACAGCAGCATCAGCAGCGACAGCGCGGACAGCCCCCAGAACGCGCCACGCCAGCCGATCAGGTTGGCGAACACCGTGCCCAGCGGGATACCGAACAGCGTGGCCGCAGCGATGCCCAGGTAGACCTGGGCGACGGCGCGACCGGCCCGATCGGGGCCAACCAGTTGGCTGGCCGTTTCACTGGCCGTGCCCCAGAACACCGGCAACAGCAGTGCCGGGATGAACCGGGCAATGCACAGCACCCAGATGTTCGGTGCCACGGCCGCCAGGGCGTTGGAGGCGGCGAAAATCAGCATGATCACCATGAACAGCCGCTTGCGCTCGAAATGGGCCAGGGCGGCAGTCAGGGGCGGGCCGAACAGCATCACGGTAAAGGCGAACAGCGTCACCAACTGGCCGGCGGCGGAAATGGAAATGTCCAGGTCCCGAGCGAGTGCCGGCAGCAGCCCGATGATCAGAAATTCGGTGGTGACGATCACGAAGGCGGCGATGGCCAGCAGCGTGATAGAGAAGGCGCTGTGTCGCGCCCCCGAAGCGGACGTGGGAGACGAAGTGGCGTGTGTCATGGCAATGCGATCCAGGCAAGGTAGATCGCGCTAGTCTAGGAAAGCAAAAAATTCCTATCTCGGGTAATTATTCCGCTGATTGTTTCCCCAATTTCCACAATCTCCCTTGCCCTTGTGGAAACCTGAGCCACGCAGCGCCTGCTGACCGATCACCCCAGCCAAAGCCGAACAGGGCGGCCATCCTGAGGCGGTATCAGACGCTGTTCGCTTGGCGCCGGCGTTGTCGGCGGCACAGGCGACGACTCAGTTCCGCATCAGATATCTCGATGGGCCACTGGAGCCCACTTGCTGCAAAACGGTACAGGTAGTCTCCCGCACTTGAATGATGCTCGCTGGGTTGTCCAGCAACTATCGCGGTGCCCGGCTGCGCCGGGTGCTGGAATAGGAGCAGGTGGATTGCACTAGGGGGAGCATGATCTTTCGCAATGCGCCTGAAGCCTCACCCGGCAACCCCGAGCGGCATCACCTTTTGCCCAGCAATTCAGAACGGCCAATCACCTCACCGCTGCGTTCGGGCCTGCCCGGCCCAGAAAAGCCAGCGCCCGCAATAGCGGCATCCAAACCTCGAAAATGTGGAGCCGCTTTCGGGCTGCGCAAGGCTTCCATGCCGACGTTCCAGGCATGCACCATGTTCTTGGCAACCTCACGCCACGCAGGTTCGTTTTTCGACGCTTCGATGACTTCCTTTCCAACCTCCACGGCAGACTCGCAAAGCTGCTCGATCATCGCCGCGTACTGCCGTGGCGAGATGCTCAGAACACCTTTGAAAAATGACTCCAGTGAGCGCCCAGGTGTCCAGGTCTGCCTTCCACCAACGGAGAGTCCAGGCGGATTGTTGGCGAAGCGAGGGTAGGCTTGCGTGGTAACCAGATCAAAGACTGGCGTGAATGCCACATCAGTCAGCGAGGTGTAAAGCAGCGCAATATTCTTCGAGTGGCAGTCCGCATTGCGCACCACATAGTTGGTCAATAGCTGCCAGCCACGTACCCCCCACCAAGCCCAGCATCGACAGATCGGTACCATCGAGCAGCGGGCCGAACGCTTCGCGGATGACGTTCAGCAAATACCCTTCAGGAAGGTTCTGCCGGAAGAAAGGAAACAAATCACGGGGCCAGCGCCAAGGCGCTTCACGAACAGGCAGGGCCAAGCTGACAAAGTCCTCCCGGGCTGTTCCGGGAAGATAGTGCAGTACATATTCGTCACGGTCCCGATAAAGCTTGGCCACGTGCCTTGAACGGACATGGACGTCAAGGATCATGGTCAAGCAACCCCAGACCGTTGGTCCTTGAGGATGTCCTCGACCGTACGTGCGTGACCAGCCTTCACCAGCTTCAAGTCATAGCCTGCGGCTTCCAGGAGCCGGACAAGCGCCAAGACACTCATGTCCCCCTTGGCCAGGGTCTCCATCCTCGCCACTGTGGAACGGGAAACACCCGCGCGGCTGGCCAACGCATCTTGGCTTAGCTTTGCTTCACGCCGGACGGTTTTAAGCATTTCAGCGACATCATAGAGAGAGGACATTTGTAGCTCCGGGCATCAAAAAGAAGCGTTTCTCCGAATGATGTAGCCCTTGAGCCACATAGCGACAACCTCTCATCCAGATAGCTTTGTGTCACATAGGCTACAAAATTTGTAGAGATCCTCACTTTAGTAGCTCAGGGGCCACAATATTAGAGAGACGCTCAAGATTAGCTTGCGCCCGGGCCCGAAGATGAGCCGTCCGATTCAGCAACGATGCCGGGATGGGCTGGATACGTTCCGGGTGCTCGGTAATGTCAGCGTGCACAAGCTCGAGAAAGGCTTTTTTAGTCTCCTGCGCTTCGTGCTCGGCTAGAAGAGCCACTTTCACCCTTGATTTGGACATGGTTTGCTCCTTAATCCGGCCCCTGCGACAACTGCCACCTGTGCGGTCTGACCAAGGGAATGTACAGCAGAATGACTTGAGGGAAATGAGGCACAAGCCCACCGCTACATGTTTCAGAACGGGACTACATACCCATTGCCGATCGATCGGCACAGGCGCTTGCTCTAAACCGCACCTGAACGCCGCAGGCCTTTAGCCATTAGCACAACCGCCCTAATCGACCCTACTCACCCAGCGCTCGTATAGTCCCTTCTTGATTACAAAAACCAGGAAAGGACACCATGGGTCACAAACTTCCCCCCCTCTGCCAATGGCTGGCCATCCTGGCCCTCACCTGCAGCACCCCAGCCCTGGCCGCACCCGCCTCGGGCGACTACTGGATCATCTACGGCAAAGGCGAACGCCTGCACAACGAGGTCTACGTCGCCGATGCCGCCGGCATCGTGCAAAAGCCCGGTGGCGTGCAATCGGCCCAGGTCATGCAGCTGTTCGAAGACCCGGCCTTCCCGACCCTCGCCGCCTATGAAGTGCAGGTCAAATGCAAACAGCGCCAGATCCGCCTGGACAGCGCTCGGGCGATACGTCGCTTTGACGGTGCCGTGCGCGATGTGAAAACCAACGCCAAAGACTGGGTCGCACCAAAGGACTACTGGCTGCAGCGCACCTTCGCCTTCGTCTGCGCCCCCGACAACCGCGCGCGCAACCAGATGCTGTCGATCGGCAAGATGCCGGCGGCGAAGATGGTCGCCACCATCCAGGCCATGTTCATCCAGTTGATCGGCGTGCAGGCCAACAGCCAGGCGGTGCAGGAGCTGGACGACATGCTGGCGAACACCCCACGATGAACACGCGCCCTCTGCTGGTCCTTGGCCTGTTATTGCCTGCGCTGGCCGGCTGCATCCCGACCCTGCCGGAGCTGATGGCGGGCAACCAATGGCAAGGGCGCGACGCCAAGCAGGCCATCGACTTCTTCGGCCCGCCCATGCGCATGGAGCCGTTGCCCGGCGGCGCAGGGGTGCAGTTGGGCTGGTACCGCGATACCACCTACGTGCAAAAGGAGGTGGTCGGCAGCACCGCCGAGATGCAAGGTAACGTGATGGTCCATACCAACTACTGGGACGACGTGGCCCATCCTGGTGGCTGCACGATCCTGATGTCGGTGAACAAGGCGCGGCAGATCAACGATTTCTCCACCAAGGGCCGCTGTAACGGGGTGAACCTGGCGCCATAACGGCTAGCCGAAACGTGGCAGCGGACTTATTGGAGCAGGATCGTGGGAGCGGGCTTGCCCCGCGATAGCGCCCGCCCAGACAACCAAGCCCCCAGCCAGATGCCCTCCCCCTACTCAGCCCCCCGCCCAACCATCAACCCATGATTCACATCCTGGGCCAACGCCTTGGCCATGCCACTGAGGTAATGCACCGCCGTCAGCAGCGTAGGCAGATGATCAGTCTCCACCATCGCCAGATCACTGATCTTGTGCACCGGCGTGGCGATGCTCAACCATTGAACAATCGGTGCGATGCTTACCTACGCAACCCATGCGGCAATTAACACATGTTCAAGATTAGGTATAGACCTATTATTCGTGCACGAACGTTGTAACACGCCTCACCCCACCCCGTAATATCTGGTGTCACGAGTGAAATTTATCGAGTCGTCGGCTTATGCGGAGCCACAAAGTTTAGTGACTTGACTTCAGCTTGCAGGTCGTTACAGGTAAGCGGCATCGAAGGTGTTGAGTTGTGAAAAAATCAGATTTAGCCCCTTCCTTGTAGTCCATTTCCCAAAGATACTCTCTCCGCTGATTTTCCGTTGCACGCGCCAGAAGTGGGCTCTAGTCTCGGCATGTCGTTGCTATTCAACGACCGGGTTTAGCCGCCCGACATCGTCAGACACCACAGCCGTGCAATGCCGAATAATCGACATCTGCGTCTTTATGGCGGCTGTACGTGGGGCACCTTCGGGTGCGCCGGGTGCCTGACGTCCCGGTCGGCTAACCCGCGTACAGCTGCCACCTATTCGTTTAGCCGCGTTTGGTGGTCGCTCCATCACGACAGGAGCCACACCATGCTTAAGATCGTTCCCGATCCTCCTCACAATATGCTCACCCTTGAAGACACCCTGATCCAAGCCACCGACTATGCACTGTGTGCGGAGACAGTTGTGCAACAGGCGTTGTTATTACAGCCCAAGTCGCCGGTGTCGATTCTGATGATGACCTCGATGCATGAGATAGAGGCGCTGAAAGCATTGCTTGAGTCTGCGCTGATCCAATTACAGATGCCTAGTGAGCCTAGGACTCATTATTAAAATCCAAACAAAAATGCCATTTGGACTACCCTACTCTCCAGAGCTCTCGGCAGTACTTCGTGGATAGTGACTATGAGCAAGCTGGCTGTTTCTGAGAGTAAACCAGTCCATGCAGAAGTTTTTCAAGGAGAACGCACAGTGACCTCAGAAGACACAAAATATACAGTTGGCAAAACCGTATTCTATCAGGGTGAAAAACAGACCTCCCCTTTATTCCGTATCGAAGCTGGTATACCTTGCAAGCACGCACGGGAACAAGCTTCGGAACTAATGGGATGTGCACGTGATTTGACTATTGACGGCCTGATGGAAGAAAAACCGCAGCTAATCTGGGCCTCCCATTACCTCTGCGCTTTGGCTAAAGCATTAATGGATGACGCCGAATTAGGTATGACGCACTAGAGATAATATTTTACGCTCCCGGAGCGCTTTTGGAGATCAAACGAGCCGCCTAATTCTGAAGGCGCCGACCGGGAAAAATTTACATATTCAGCGACGCCCGTGGCACCCCGTTCCACTTCATATTTTCAGGTGATAACGCCAGCGATTTCTTCCATGATCAGCGAGTGCTGAACGTTGTCCACACCCTTTCGAACCGAGGCTGGCCACAGCTGACTCCTGGCCGACAAGGGCTATGGCGCGAAATCCTCACGGCCTCTATTCAGATAAAGCCTGTGATTTCACTGCGTGACATGGGACGCAAACCGAAGCCGGGCTTGCCGAGGTAACGCACCGTAATACCGTGAGATTGCTTGGAAATCTGGACAATCAAAAATTCTTAGGAATTTCCACCTCTCACATGAAGCCGAGCACCATACAACTTAAATTAGGTGCAAACATCTTAATACAGATGAGCATCCTGGAGATTTGATGACTTGCATCCGCACCACATCTATGGTCCCATACGCAAGCACGACAACTTTATCCAGACAAAAATAACTTCCCTGATATCGCTGAGGCACGAATGCCACAAAGTAAAATATGTTTTGAACGATGGTCTTCCCGAGAGTATACGACATGGCCTCATCAAGTATTTCAAAAATACAACGCCGAGCTTAGCAGGATGTTAATTTCTCACATTTTGGCTCATAAATACTCATACCAAAATCTAGGAAAGTCAGCCAAGTGGGAAGATCCGCTATCCTCCCACCTGACGATCGAAAACAGCAGGCATCTACATACATTCAAAGATGTTAAATCGTGGTCAAAATCATTCAACGACTTTGACAACTGGATAAACTTAAACACCGTCATGGCAATGAGCTCAAATCTCGAAACGTACATGTCAACCGCAATTAAATTAGCTTTGGAATCTGACGTAGGGGTATTGTTTGGAGCGAGCAAAAGAATAGATGGCATAGAAATAATAAAGCATGGCGGCGCCCATCCCTTTGACTTTGAAGATAAGTTAACATCATGTACAAAAGGGGACTGGGCAAGTAGAATTTCTGCGTTTGAAAAAATTTTTGGAAAAGCACCTCAAATTTTAAAAAACAACATTTCTGATCTGGAGCGACTCAGAAAACTTAGAAACAATGTCGGCCACTCATTTGGCCGAGATATTCAAGCTAGTCGTGCGCATAACGTAATTGACATCAAGGACATGGAACGTCTCAAGAGAGATAAAACCACAGAATATCAGACTTTAATCTACGGAGTTTCCAGGGCTATTGACAGACAGCTTCTTGTAAATCACATAGGTGAATATCAAACACTATTCTTCTATCACAATTTAAGACCTGAGCTAAACCATCAGACCTTGGATTACAACCATCGAATAGGCCTAAACACCTGGAAACTTAAAAAAGCCCTGGGCCAATTTGGCGCACAAAAAGCAGGGAAGAAGTTCTGCAAGGAGCTAATCGAGTACTATGAGAACATTTAATTCAACCCCACATTAAATCTTCACATCAAACCACAAACCACAAACCACAAACCACTTAAGCCCACTTAGACAATGGAGCCTAATTCCGCCTTCAAAAGTAACCAACGGCTTGCCCCTGTTAATAGAGATCGACATCAAAGTAAAACAGATCAGATAAAACAGATATATCTCGATACAGTAGAGCCAATAGCCACATCAGTCGTGCAAGGCAAACTGAAGGCTAACGGTAGAGAAATATTGGTGACTGGTTTATTGACTCAGTGCCAACCAAAACGACCAGCCTCTCATCTAGCCCAGGATAAAAACATAGTGAAAACCAGCGAGCCATGTGAATAGATAAGCAAATAAACGTAACATTAGAAAACCACAAACCCGCATCAAATCATAATGCATACCAGGCCATAGAGGCCTGGCACGGTCTTTCAAGAAAACAAGATTTATCTAGCCAACTCTAGCTCTAGTTTTCTCATGTTCTATTCTAGCCCAAGCTTCGTACTCTTGAATATTATAGCGTGCAGACTTCATAAGAACGGAAGAGGCACCCAAAGCTTTAGAAAACTCTTCCTCATCATTCAGAATATGGTCTACATTTGCCATCGATGAAACAGAGTTCAGGATTACAGTTCGGGAAGCCCTAACTACCTCTGATATTTCCCTAACATTCAGATTGAGCCCACCTTCAGCGAGACCAAAAGTATCTATCGCCTTAGTAGGAAGTCGCTTGCACCAGAAACCAAATGAAACCATATCACAAGGAGTATCTGAATTTGAATGGACATTATATCCATAGGTTTTAAGCATTTTTGAATCGTGTGCTGGCGCATGATCAGTTAATGCACTCAACACCCACTTGCCGATACCAGCACTAATCAAGTTTGAATAGGATAAACCATCAACATTATCAATGATAATTCTCTTCCCATCTAAGGCCGATGCATTAATCAAGCCTAACTCATTAAACTTCTCATAAATTGAGTTATCAGCCCCAAAGACCCCCTCCATAACCTCTACAAACTTTCTGAATGTATCAGAGTGGACCATGTCTTTATTCGTGCGCGTTGTAATGAAAAACAACCAATCCTCCGTTCGCCGATCAGCTTGGTATCGAAGAAGGTGATAGAGCGCTTTGTAGTAATTTAGTTGTTTATCCTGAGGCGGCGCCTCAAGAAAACTTCCACATAAATCAATATTTACAACATCGTACGTTGACGATTGATTAATTATTTGCTGATATGCAATAGACTTGTTATTCGCGAGCTGTTCTAAGTGATCAGGATAAACATCAGAAGCAGGGTCGATATACTCAAGCCCCCGAAGTTCATTGATAGAGATCAGCTGATCAGTGATAGACTCACGATCTTCCGGAGGAATAAAGTTAAGACCTTTAAACTTAATCTTAACTTTCATACCTGCGCAAACTGAATACAAAGACCGCACATCTAGTAAATCTGCGCCAGGCAAACTTAGATACTCTAGCGCCCTCCCCCTACCTTCCTCACTGATCCCGAGCGATTTGACTAAGCTCTTCGCAAAAAAATTCCATTGATTAGTTCGAATATACTCTTTTCTTGGTTTATGCCATGGCAAGAATTTTGTTTTCAGGACTACTTTGGCATGCTCTACACTCTCATACCCTAGATCAACATCCAAATCATCATCCATGAGATTCATTTCTTAGCCTCAAGCAAAAAAATGTCGCTAATCGCTTTTACCAGCCTCTCAACTTCCGAAGAAGATAGGCTAGATAAAAGACCATACGATTCCAAAATCCGGGCCACTGCTGCAAGCTTCGTAGCATGGAGTTCATGTCGGGAACGCTCCAGCTTACTGGCACTTTTACGAAGCTCGATAATTTTATCTTTGGCAATATATACAGTAGACGGTGCGTCTAACAAAGAAGGAGATTCATTGCTGGCCAAAAATTTAACTTGAGATATGGTCTCAAACGAAAGGCTAATACTTTCAATAGCAGACAAAACCTCCGCAAATTTCTCCGCATTTTTTTGATCCGCACCTTCCTTATTCAAGGATTTATGCTTGCTCATAAACTGACGAAGGGTATTGTGCAACCATTTTTTTAAATACTGATAATGCGGATGAGCGATATTGAAAGACTCTCTATCAATATTTAAAGCAGAATCCAAACCTTTGATAGCAAAGACTTCGCCAGTCAGCTGCCTTAAGCGAGTTTGTTCCGATATTTGATATTCCATGAAACTCGAATCAAAAAGCGTACCATTTGCCCCATTTATCCGTATAAGACTACCGTTATGCTCAAGAGGGACTACTTTTGGAGACCATAGCATATAGTACTCAAAAGATAGCTCGCCTCCTCGATAAGCTTCAGGCACACTATTCAATGCTGGCGAGGCCTTGCCTACAAACATAAGCTGACGATCCGTGGAAAACTTGGAGGCCGCAATAGCAATTGGTCTACGCAACTCTATATCATCAACTAAAACAGAAAACGGAAGCTCCGACAGTCTTTCTTCCGCTTTCAGCCCAAGAGTCTGACTTAAACTTTTTCCCTCTGAAATCTCAACCTTCTCTGCTACGCTACCCCGCCCGCCATTACTAACCAGGTATACATCCACTGGATCAGAGGAGGTCACCGAAAACGGATGCTTATCAATATAGTCAAGAGGCACAGATAAGCTTATAGACCAGATCATTCTCAAGTATGAATCTAAACTTTCCTTGAGCTTTACATTTCCGCGCTTGGAATCTGCGGTCAAATCAGAAACAGCCGAAACTAATTTTTTAAACTTTGAAAGTGGTGTGTCAGTAGAATCCCAAGGGAGTCTGGCTGTGGTAAGGAGTTTACTAACATCTTCGGGATCAATTTCGCCAATATGGAAATCTGGCTCCCTGGGAATATCTTTTAACTCATCATCCAGCTCGATATCATCTTCACTTTGTTCGATCTCACCCGATTCAATTTTTCGACCGTATTGAACACCAGCCCATAAAATCCTAGACTGCAAGCTCTCACGAACAAAAGGACGAACATTAAGCAAGGTTATCTCTGTCCCTGAGGAGTCTACGTCTTCCGCCGGAACATATGTTATCTCAGCCTTACCGGTTACATAAGTTTCCTCATCCACATCAGCAACAACCTCTGCCTGCGGACGTAATAAAATATCACACACCAACCTTTTATTATCCCCTTTTGTCTTAGAGACAATAACCATGTGGTGTGTGAGTTGAGATACGGAAAAAAGGCCTATTCCGAGTTTACCAATTAACGGACGAAGCCCTGGACTTAAAAGCTTATCATCACTTGAGGTAACATTATGAGACTTCCCCCCTGAGGTGCGCTTTAGGCTACCACCAATATTGCAAATTATATGAGCAAGTGTGTCGCCGTCTAAACCATGCCCGTTATCACGAATAACGATCTTTGAAAACCGCGGCGCATCAGTATAAATTCTAACTTCCGTCGCATCGGCATCATAAGCATTAGCTATAAGCTCACGCAGAGCTGAAGCCGGCTCTCTATAAATGCCATCGGTTATTCGAGCAAAAACCCGCTGATTTGTTTTTAATACTGCAGAAACGGGAGCATCATAAAAACGAACTCCTCGCAACTGACCAGCTAAAGCTTCTTCGTCCCGATTCTGCTCATGACCTATATTCGAGCTATCCATATGCGCTCCTATTTACAGTATCTGTTCCATTACTGATTTAGCGATTTTCTCTGCCACAGGCGGAGGTACAGCATTCGAAACTTGGCGAACCTGCTCACTTAGATTGCCTAAAAGAACATACGATTTCGGAAAGCCTTGCAGCTGTAGCGCTTCATATATACTTACTCTACGCGTACCGTCAGGGTGAACGTGAATTTCCCTATTTCCATACGCGACAGTTCTGCTAGGCTTCCACCAGTCAAGTTTTATAAACGATCTTCCTCCGGCAGGCATATCACCATTGACGAATCTTTTCGACCGAGGAGTCATGGTCCAATGATTGGGATGATATGGGATCTCCGATGGCAATATATTATTTTTATAAAAAGCTGGAGCAGGAAGCCCAGAAATAACATCCGCAACCACTTTCTCAGACAAACTTGAGGGTTCAGGAAAACTAAACTGTGAAATGTTCAAGCTTTTGTGTATGCCAACGATAAATAGTCTCCGACGGGACTGGGCAACTTGAAAAAATCTAGAGTTTAGTTCTTTTTCAAATATATGAAAATTCTCAGAAAGTTTTAGTCTAAGCTCAGATAGCAGATCAGCATTTTTTTTAGCTTTTATCTCAGGAACGTTCTCAAATACAAAAAACTTAATCCCAAATTCACTTGAGAATAGATTCACAATCTCAGCATATCTAAATACAAGCTTGTTGCGAGGATCGTCTTGACTCCGAGCCGTATTGCCGCGTGAAAATCCTTGACAGGGGGGGCCACCAATGAGTCCCGCGACATTAGAGTTCTTGCCACAAGCCGATCGCACCTTGTCGCACAGATCTCTAGGGGATGTTTCAAGCAAATCTATTACATGCCCCAGTTCACCAGCATGGTTGTTGTTGTAACTTTTTACGGCAGCTTTATCAAAATCTGCAGCAAAACAAACATCAAAACCGGCCTGAGAGAATCCGAGGTCTAATCCACCGGCTCCGCAGAAAAGGCTAATAAGCTTGGGTTTAGGACTTGAAGAGCCCGGCAGGCTATTCAGAACAGAATTGGGAACCATGAAAATTAATAACCGGTAAATCTCAGAATTTTACCATTATTTGAGGCTTCCGACCTACCTGTTTTGCATTTCATATATTGTCCCGAGCACAAAAAAGCCCAGTCGTTACCGACTGGGCTTTTTCGTTTCAATAATGGTCGGGACGGAGTGATTCGAACACTCGACCCCTTGCACCCCATGCAAGTGCGCTACCGGGCTGCGCTACGCCCCGACAAGGCGGTTCTCAATGTTGCCGAGAACGAGAAGAAATGTACCCTAACCTTTTGATTAATGGAAGCTTTTTTTAAAAAAATTTTCCACCCATCGGCTTTGGTCACTTCTTGAGCACCACCAACACATCCTCCAACTCCGCAATCATTTGCCGAATCAGCTGCTTGTATTGGCTGGACTCATCCTTGACCTCATCACTGGAGAGCCGTAACCGCGCCCCGCCAATGGTAAAGCCCTGGTCATACAGCAAAGCGCGGATCTGGCGAATCATCAGCACGTCCTGGCGCTGATAATACCGCCGGTTGCCACGGCGCTTCACCGGGTTGAGCTGCGGAAATTCCTGCTCCCAGTAGCGCAGCACGTGCGGTTTTACCGCACAGAGCTCGCTGACTTCACCGATGGTGAAGTAGCGTTTGCCCGGGATGGGGGGCAGCTCGTCGTTATGGCTTGGTTCCAGCATAGGCCTCTACCCGGGCTTTCAGCTTCTGCCCTGGACGAAAGGTGACGACGCGGCGCGCGGTGATCGGGATCTCTTCCCCTGTTTTAGGGTTGCGGCCCGGCCGCTGGCGTTTGTCGCGAAGGTCGAAGTTGCCGAAACCGGACAACTTGACCTGCTCGTTGTCTTCAAGCGCGTGCCGAATTTCTTCGAAAAACAGCTCGACCAGCTCCTTGGCCTCACGCTTGTTAAGCCCCAGCTCCTCGTACAGCCTTTCGGCCATCTCAGCTTTCGTCAGAGCACCCATGCCGTTATTTCCTTAACGTGGTGTTCAACCTTTGTTCAAGCGAGGTGAGGATAGTCTGCAGGGTTTCATTCACCTCATCGTCGTTAAGAGTGCGCGATGGATGTTGCCAGGTCAAGCCGACGGCCAGGCTTTTTCTATCAGGATCAATGCCTTTACCCTGGTAGACGTCAAACAGCCTGAGGTCTGTGAGCCATTCGCCTGCATTGTCACGAATTACTTCAAGCACCGAGCTCGAAGCGACATCACGACCTGCGATCAAGGCCAGGTCACGGCGGGTTTCCGGGAACTTGGACAGCTCGCTGAACTTCGGCAGGCGGCCTTCGACTACATCACCGAGCACCAGCTCGAAGACGAACACCGAGCGGTCGAGGCCGAGGGTCTTGGCCAGCTCCGGGTGGATGGCGCCGAGGTAGCCGACTTCCTTGCCGTCGCGCTCGATGCGGGCGGTCTGGCCGGGGTGCAGGGCTGGGTGCTTGCCGGCGACGAAGCTAAAGTCGCTCAGCGCGCCCGAGTAGCCCAGCAGGGCTTCCACGTCGGCTTTGACGTCGAAGAAGTCGATGCCGTCGCGACCGTTGGCCCAGCCTTCTGGCTGGCGGCTGCCGGTGACGACGCCGGCGATCATCGGCTGCTGCTTGAGGTCACCGAGCTGGCCGACGAAGCGCAGGCCGCTTTCGAACAGGCGCACGCGGTCTTGCTGGCGGTTGAGGTTGTGCTGCATCGCCTTGACCAGGCCCGGCCACAGCGAGGCGCGCATGGCGGCCATGTCGCTGGAGATGGGGTTGGCCAGCAGCAGCGGCTCGACGCCTGGGGTGAACAGCTCGAACAGTTTCGGGTCGATGAAGCTGTAGGTGATGGCTTCCTGGTAGCCGCGGGCGACCAGCAGGCGGCGCAGGTTCGGCAGCTCGCCGCGGGTTTCCGGGCGGGCTTGCGGGGCCAGGCGGGCCTGCGGGTAGCGCACCGGCAGGTTGTTGTAGCCGTACAGGCGGGCCAGCTCTTCGATCAGGTCGACTTCCAGGCTGACGTCGAAGCGGTGGCTTGGAACGGTGACAGTCCACTCCCCTGCCCCATTGGCGCTGGTTTTCAGCTCCAGGGCGTTGAGCAACTGCTCGACCTGGGCGGCGTCCATCTGCATGCCGAGCATCTGGGTGATGCGTTCGGCGCGCAGGGTGATCGGCGCGATGTTCGGCAGGTGCTGCTCGCTCACGGTCTCGACGACCGGGCCTGCTTCGCCGCCGACGATCTCGAGGATCAGGGCGGTGGCGCGCTCCATGGCTTCGCGGGCCAGTTGCGAGTCCACGCCGCGCTCGTAGCGGTGCGAGGCGTCGGTGTGCAGGCCGTAGGAACGGGCCTTGCCGGCGACGGAGATCGGCTCGAAGAAGGCGCTCTCGAGGAACAGGTCGCGGGTCTTCTCGGTGTTGACGCCGCTGTGCTCGCCACCCATCACGCCGGCAATGGCCAGGGCGCGGGTGTGGTCGGCGATCACCAGGGTGTCGGCGCGCAGGGCGACTTCCTGGCCGTCCAGCAGGACGAGCTTCTCGCCCTCCTCGGCCATGCGTACGCGGATGCCGCCGTTGATTTCGGCGAGGTCGAAGGCGTGCATCGGCTGGCCGAGTTCGAGCATCACGTAGTTGGTGATGTCGACGGCGGCGTCGATGCTGCGCACGTCGCTGCGGCGCAGGCGCTCGACCATCCACAGCGGGGTCGGCTTGCTCAGGTCGACGTTGCGGATCACACGGCCCAGGTAGCGTGGGCAGGCGGCCGGGGCGCTGACTTCGACCGGACGCACTTCGTCGTGGGCGGCCGGTACGGCCGGCACCACCGGGCGGGTGACCGGTACGTCGTACAGGGCGCTGACGTCACGAGCCAGACCGGCCAGGGACAGGCAGTCGCCACGGTTCGGGGTCAGGCCGATCTCGATGCTGGCGTCGTCGAGGTTCAGGTACTGACGGATGTCCTGGCCCACCGGGGCGTCGGCGGCCAGTTCCAGCAGGCCGTCGTTCTCTTCGGTGATCTGCAGTTCAGCCGCCGAGCAGAGCATGCCGAACGACTCGACGCCGCGCAGCTTGGCCTTCTTGATCTTGAAGTCGCCCGGCAGTTCGGCGCCGATCATGGCGAACGGGATCTTGATGCCTGGGCGGGCATTGGGGGCGCCGCAGACCACCTGGAAGGTCTCTGCGCCGTTGCTCACCTGGCACACGCGCAGCTTGTCGGCGTCCGGGTGTTGTTCGGTGGTGAGGATCTCGCCCACCACGATGCCGCTGAACTGGCCGGCAGCGGGGGTCACGCTGTCGACTTCGAGGCCGGCCATGGACAGGCGGGCGACCAGTTCGTCACGGGAGACTTGCGGGTTTACCCAACCGCGCAGCCACTGTTCACTGAATTTCATGCTGTTCTCCTGAAAGTTGCGTCGATTGGGCCTAGCGGAATTGAGCCAAGAACCGCAGGTCGTTGTCGAAGAACAGACGCAAATCGTTGACGCCATAGCGCAGCATGGCCAGGCGCTCGGCGCCCATGCCGAAGGCGAAGCCCTGGAACTCTTCCGGGTCGATGCCGGACATGCGCAGCACGTTCGGGTGGACCATGCCGCAGCCCATCACTTCCAGCCAGCCGGTCTGCTTGCAGACGCGGCAGCCTTTGCCGGAACACATCACGCACTGGATGTCGACTTCGGCGGAAGGCTCGGTGAAGGGGAAGAACGACGGGCGGAAGCGCACGGCCAGTTCTTTCTCGAAGAACACCCGCAGGAACTCTTCGATGGTGCCCTTGAGGTCGGCGAAGTTGATGCCGCGGTCGATCAGCAGGCCTTCGACCTGGTGGAACATCGGCGAGTGGGTGATATCCGAGTCGCAACGGTACACACGGCCTGGGCAGACGATGCGGATCGGCGGCTGGGTGCTTTCCATGGTGCGCACCTGGACCGGCGAGGTGTGGGTGCGCAGCAGCATGTTGGCGTTGAAATAGAAGGTGTCGTGCATCGCCCGGGCCGGGTGGTGGCCGGGGATGTTGAGCGCTTCGAAGTTGTGGTAGTCGTCTTCGACCTCGGGGCCTTCGGCGATGCCGTAGCCGATGTGGGTGAAGAACTGCTCGATGCGCTCGAGAGTACGGGTGATCGGGTGCAGCCCACCGGTGGTCTGGCCACGGCCTGGCAGGGTGACGTCGATGCATTCGGCGGCCAGGCGAGCGTTGAGCTCGGCCTCTTCAAAACCGGCCTTGCGTGCGTTGAGCACGTCGGTGACGCGTTCCTTGGCGTCGTTGATCAGCGCGCCAACCTTGGGGCGCTCTTCGGCTGGCAGGTTGCCCAGGGTCTTCATCACCTGGGTCAGCTCGCCTTTCTTGCCGAGGAATTGAACCCGGATCTGTTCCAGGGTAGTGATGTCTTCAGCGCGTTCCACGGCCTCGAGGGCTTGGGCGACCAGCGCGTCCAGGTTTTCCATGTACAGACTCCAGATACGAAAATAGGGGAAGAGCTTTTGAAGGCTCTTCCCCTATCCGATGACGTTTTACACCCGACGGCGCAGGCGCCGCCGGATGATTGTCGTGGGTACTTAAGCCAGTACGGCTTTAGCCTTCTCGACAATCGCAGCAAACGCCGCTTTTTCGTTCACTGCCAGATCGGCCAGAACCTTACGGTCGATTTCGATCGACGCCTTTTTCAGGCCAGCAATCAGACGGCTGTACGACAGACCGTTGGTGCGGGCACCGGCGTTGATACGAGCGATCCACAGTGCGCGGAACTGACGCTTCTTCTGGCGACGGTCGCGGTAGGCGTATTGGCCTGCCTTGATGACCGCTTGCTTGGCAACACGGAATACGCGCGAACGTGCACCGTAGTAACCTTTAGCCAGTTTCAGAATTTTTTTGTGACGCTTACGAGCGATAACGCCGCGCTTAACACGAGCCATGAGTAACTTCCTCTATCTTAACCAGAATTAACGAACGCGCAGCATGCGCTCGACTTTTGCCACGTCAGACGGGTGCAGCAGGCTGGCACCGCGCAGTTGACGCTTACGCTTGGTCGACATTTTGGTCAGGATGTGGCTCTTGAAAGCGTGCTTGTGCTTGAAGCCGGAAGCCGTCTTCAGGAAGCGCTTCGCAGCACCGCTCTTGGTTTTCATTTTTGGCATGTTGGAACTCCGCATTCGAATAAAAATTACACAATAATCATCAGGCCTGCCGTGCCCGGGAGATTACTTCTTCTTTTTGGGGGCGATGACCATCATAAGCTGGCGTCCTTCCATCTTCGGATGCTGCTCAACGGTGCCGTATTCCACGAGGTCAGCTTCGACCCGCTTCAACAGCTCCATGCCCAGCTCCTGGTGGGCCATCTCACGGCCGCGGAATCTCAGAGAGATCTTGGCCTTGTCCCCATCGCTAAGGAAACGTACCAGGTTGCGTAGTTTTACCTGGTAATCCCCTTCTTCCGTCCCTGGACGAAACTTGATTTCTTTGATCTGGATCTGCTTCTGGTTCTTCTTGGCTTCGTTGGCCTGCTTCTTCTTCTCGAAGAGGTGCTTGCCGTAGTCCATCACCTTGCAGACGGGCGGTACCGCGTCTGCAGAGATTTCCACCAGATCCAGCTTCGCTTCATCAGCGATACGCAGCGCTTCATCAATCGAGACGATGCCAATCTGCTCGCCGTCAGCACCAATTAACCGAACCTCGCGTGCCGAGATATTCTCGTTGATCGGGGCTTTCGGTGCAGTTCGTTTATCGTTTCTCATTTCACGCTTAATAGTCATTACTCCGATTCTTGGCGACCACGCCGGGAAACCGCTTGCGACAGCAGCTCAGCGAACTGCGCGACGGGCATCGAGCCCAGGTCTGCGCCTTCGCGGGTGCGCACAGCGACGGTTTGCGTTTCGACTTCGCGATCCCCTATAACCAAAAGATAAGGGACCCGCAGCAACGTATGCTCGCGGATTTTAAAGCCGATCTTCTCATTTCTCAAGTCCGACTTGGCACGGAATCCGCTACCGTTCAGGTCTTTTTCCACCTCGAGGGCGAAATCGGCCTGCTTGTCGGTGATGTTCATGATCACCGCCTGGGTCGGCGCGAGCCAGGCCGGGAACACGCCGGCGTAGTGTTCGATCAGCATGCCGATGAAGCGCTCGAACGAACCGAGGATGGCGCGGTGCAGCATCACCGGGCGCACGCGGCTGTTGTCTTCGGCGATGTAGCTGGCGTCCAGGCGCTCAGGCAGGTTCGGGTCGTACTGCAGGGTGCCGCACTGCCAGTTACGGCCGAGGCAGTCGCGCAGGGTGAACTCGATCTTCGGACCGTAGAACGCGCCCTCGCCCGGTTGGTATTCCCACTCCAGGCCCGACTCGTTCAGGGCGTCGGCCAGGGCGCCTTCGGCGCGGTCCCACAGCTCTTCGGAGCCCACGCGCTTGGCGGGGCGGGTCGAGAGCTTCATGGCGACGTCGGTGAAGCCGAAGTCCTTGTATACGTCCAGGGTCAGCTTGATGAAGTCGGCGGCTTCTTTCTTCACCTGGTCTTCGGTGCAGAAGATGTGCGCGTCGTCCTGCACGAAGCCACGCACGCGCATGATGCCGTGCAGGGCGCCGGACGGCTCGTTACGGTGGCAGGCACCGAACTCGGCCAGGCGCAGCGGCAGGTCGCGGTACGACTTCAGGCCCTGGTTGAACACCTGCACGTGGCACGGGCAGTTCATCGGTTTTACCGCGTAGTCGCGGTTTTCCGACGAAGTGGTGAACATGTTCTCGGCGTAGTTGGACCAGTGGCCGGAACGCTCCCAGAGGATGCGGTCGACGACCTGCGGGGTCTTGATTTCCTGGTAGCCGTTTTCACGCTGGACCTGGCGCATGTACTGCTCGAGCACCTGGTACACGGTCCAGCCGTTGGCGTGCCAGAACACCATGCCTGGTGCTTCTTCCTGCAGGTGGAACAGGTCGAGCTGCTTGCCGATCTTGCGGTGGTCGCGTTTTTCGGCTTCTTCGATGCGCTGGATGTAGGCGGCCAGCTGCTTCTTGTCGGCCCAGGCGGTGCCGTACACACGCTGCAGCTGCTCGTTCTTGGCGTCGCCGCGCCAGTAGGCGCCGCTCAGCTTGGTCAGCTTGAACGCTTTGAGGAAACGGGTGTTCGGCACGTGCGGGCCACGGCACATGTCGACGTATTCTTCGTGGTAGTACAGGCCCATGGCCTGTTCATCCGGCATGTCCTCGACCAGGCGCAGCTTGTAGTCTTCGCCACGCTGGGTGAACACGTCGATGACTTCGGCGCGCGGGGTCATCTTCTTGACGACGTCGTAGTCCGTGTCGATCAGCTGCTGCATGCGCTTTTCGATGGCGGCGAGGTCGTCCGGGGTGAAGGGACGCTCGTAGGCGATGTCGTAATAGAAGCCTTCGTCGATCACCGGGCCGATCACCATGCGGGCGGTCGGGTACAGCTGCTTCACCGCGTGGCCGATCAGGTGGGCGCACGAGTGACGGATGATCTCCAGTCCCTCTTCATCTTTAGGGGTGATGATCTGCAGGGTGGCGTCGTGGTCGATCTTGTCGCAGGCATCGACGAGCTTGCCGTCGACCTTGCCGGCCAGGGTGGCCTTGGCCAGGCCCGCGCCAATCGAGGCGGCGACTTCGGCTACGGATACCGGCTGGTCGAACGTGCGTTGACTGCCATCGGGAAGAGTAATAACGGGCATGGCGCCTCCTCTCCTAGTGGTGACCCCTACCAAAGGTCACGTGGGTTGGGATGAGCCAGTACAAGATCCGCCCTGCCTTTCCCGCGGGAAAGCCTGCCTCACAGTGGCAGAGACCTTTCGGCCTGCCAGGGACGAACCAGAGTGACTGGAAGGTAAAAGTTGCAGGCCGCCAGTGGCGAGCCGCAAGCCGAGCATGCTAGCACGCGGGTTGCACCCGGTCGCAGAAATATTTGGAAATTACGCCGCCGGGGTGAACTTGTGCAGAAAATTTCCTATCAGACCTTCTGAAGCAACCTACTCTTGATGAGACCTTTACCCAAGGAGTGTTCGGTTATGCGACTTCAGTCCCTTCTGGCTGCCTGCGCCGCAAGCGCCCTGCTGCTGCCGCTGGCTGCCAACGCAGGCAATTTTCCCGCCGGCAAGGAGGCGCCCTACATGGCTCAATGCCAACAGGTGGCGAGCGGCCAGGGCGTGGACGCGGCGACGGCGAAGAAGCACTGCGAATGTGGCGCCAAAGTGATCAAGGAGAAATTCACCGACAAGGAAATCAATGACCTCACCACCGCGGAGGATGGCGTTGACGCCAATCTGATGCAGAAGGCCCAGCAGGCAGTACGGGCCACCTGCACCGCAAAATAGGCAGGGTTGACTGGCCATTGCACGCATCTTTTGCGCTGGATCAACATCCTGCGAAGGTAAAAGGCGCTAGATACGCAGAAATGGACTATAGTGTCGTCGGTGCTACTGAAGCTACCGCGACATTGCACCCCGATAAAAAATCATGTTTCTGGAGATTCACCCCATGTCCAATCGCCAAACCGGCACCGTCAAGTGGTTCAACGATGAGAAAGGCTTCGGCTTCATCACTCCTCAAGGCGGCGGCGACGACCTGTTCGTACACTTCAAGGCCATCGAAACCGACGGTTTCAAAAGCCTGAAAGAAGGCCAAACTGTTTCCTTCGTAGCCGAAAAAGGCCAGAAGGGCATGCAGGCCGCGCAGGTTCGTCCGGAGTAATTTTCGGATAGCTGCAAAAAAACCCGCCACTTGTGGCGGGTTTTTTATTGCCTGCCAGAATCACGCAGCACCTTTGTAGGAGCGGCCTCGTGCCGCGAAAGGGCCGCAACGCGGCCCCGGCGATCTGTGTTGTGGCGAAGAACCTGGGGCCGCTTTGCGGCCCTTTCGCGGCGCAAGGCCGCTCCTACAGGGGGCGGCAGCGCCGGGGGATCAACCGCAGTTGACGCGGGTAACCACACCCTTGTCGTCGACATTCAGGTTCAGCCGCTCGGAACGGTATTCCAGGGTGATCATGTCGTGGGGCTTGAGGATGCGCGCCATCTGCGAGCCACTGGCCTTGCGCGCCTGCTCCAGCAGCTCTGGCGAGGCCAGCTTGCCGATGGTGAAGTCGGCGCCACTGGCTTCGCAGCGGCCGTCATTGCCGGCCGGGGTGGCCTGGGCACTGCTGCCGCCCGAGGAGCCACCGGTGCTGCAACCTGCCAGAACGGAAGCCACCAGCAAGGTCGCCAGGGAAGCGCGGGTACGGAACATGAATCCTCCTAAATAAATCCGGGAACTGCCTGATGCGACAATTCCTCCAGGCATTTGTTGCACAACCGCACGATTCTGCCTGACTCGGCCACTTGACGCGAAAGGCAATCGTGACCGGATTTTGCACCGAACCGTCGGTTCGGCCAACTGCGCTCCTTATGCTTAAGTCGCAGGTCCCGTCACGCAAAGGCATGATTTACTGCAAGAAGCGGAGCGCGAAACGCCTCCCCTTCGAACGCCAGGACGCGGTATTCGACCTATCACCAGGCCCCAGCGAGAACCGCCCCATGAGCAGCCACAGCATCGACGCCGATATCAAGGTCAAGTGGGACGAGGGCCAGAGCGCCTACAGCCCGAGGACGCCCGAAGAACTGATGCTGATCGCCGTCGACCTGCTGGTGCGCGACCGCGGTGGTGACGCGGCGCGCAGCTTCATCGAGCAGCTGCTCGAGCGCCACGCGCCGCAGGGGGCTATTTCAATCGAGCCAGGCGGGCGCTGAGCAGGTCGAAGAAGCCCTGGGCGTTGCCCTCCTTGATCCACGTCACGTTGGCCGGTTGCTTGAGCACGCCGTACCAGTCGGCGACGGTCTGGCCGAAGGTCGGGCCTTCGCGGCTGTCGACCACCATGTGCACCTGCCGGCCTTCGAACAGATCCGGCTTGAGCAGGTAGGCAATGACGCTGGCGTCGTGCACCGGGCCGCCGGGCATGCCGTAGTTGTCCATGTCGAACTTGATGTAGGCGTTGAGGATGTCCACCACCAGCTTGCTGGCGTTGTTGTTCACTGCCGCCAGCTGCTTGAGGCGGGCGTCGCTGGTGAGCACCTTGTGGGTGACGTCCAGCGGCAGGTAGGTCAGCTTGACGCCGCTGGCCAGCACCACCTCGGCGGCGTGGGGGTCGGCGAACAGGTTGAATTCGGCAGCCGGGGTGATGTTGCCGCCGTTGAAGTGGGCACCGCCCATCACCACCACTTCCTTGATGCCGTTGACGATCTCGGGCTTCTGGATCAGCGCCAGGGCCAGGTTGGTCTGCGGGCCGAGCATGGCGATGGTGATGCTGTGGGGTTCGGCGCTGCCCAGGGTGTCGATCAGGTACTGCACGGCGTTGCCGTTGGCCAGGGGCTTTTTCGGTTCGTGGACCTTGACGCCGGTCAGGCCTTCCTCGCCGTGGACGTTGGCGGCGTAGATCGGCGCGCGTACCATCGGCCGCCCTGCCCCGGCGTACACCGGGATTTCTTCGCGGCCGGCCCATTCACGGGCCAGGCGGGCGTTGCGCGAGGTCTTTTCCAGGCGCACGTTGCCGGCCACGGTGGTGATGGCGCGGATCTTCAGTTCCTCGGGCGAGGCCATGGCCAGCAGCAGGGCCACCACGTCGTCGGCGCCGGGGTCAGTGTCGATGATCAGGTCGCGGGGCGCGGCCATGACGGCGGTGGCGGCTAGCGCGGACATGAGGACGGCTCCTTGGAGCAGGGATTTGAGGGACATTCAGCACTCCTTGTTGCTAGGGGATGGATTCAACAGGGGCCGCTTTGCGGCCCTTTCGCGGCACAAGGCCGCTCCTACACGAACCGGGTTGCCCCCTCTGTAGGAGCGGCCTTGCGCCGCGATCGAGGGCAAAGCCCTCGCATTCGGTCTAAAAGGTAACGCCAGCCACCAGGGCAATATTGCTATAGGGCTTGCACTCCCCCGTACGCACCACGGCTCGAGCCTGGCGACACAGGGTCTTGAAATCGGCATGGCTGAGCACCTGGCGCTGGCCCAGCTCGCCGCCGGCATGCAGCTGCTCGACCTCGGCCAACCCCGGCGGCAAAGCCTGGAACACCTCTTCGGCCAGCACATGGCGCTCGACCTGCATCTCGCTCAGCACCACACGCAGCACGCTGACAAAGTCCGGGATGCCCGGGGTCAGCGCCAGGTCGATCAGTTCCACGCCCGGCGGCACCGGCAAACCAGCGTCACCGATCACCAGGATGTCACCGTGGCCCAGCCCGGCGATGGTGCGCGACAGGGCGATGTTCAACAGTGGCGTCTTCTTCATGGCGTCAGCTCCCGCAGGTACGGAATCGACGGCTGGGCACCGGCGCGGGTGACGGACAACGCAGCCGCGCGTTGGCCGACGATGATCGCCTGCTCTTCCGGCAGCCCCCGGGCCAGGCCCGCGGCGAACCCGCCGACAAAGGTGTCGCCGGCCGCCGTGGTGTCCACCGCTTCGACCTCCGGCGCCGGAAAGTGGCGACCATCGCCATCATCGACCAGCAGCGCGCCCTGGGCACCGAGGGTGACGATCACCTTGCCCGCACCCATCCTGCGCAGGCGCCGGCCAGCCCGGCGCGCGCTGTCCAGATCGTTGACCGGCAGGCCAGCCAGGGCCTCGGCCTCGCTCTCGTTGGGGATCAGGTAATCGATGTGGGCAAACCATTCCACCGGCAGTGGGCCGCTGGCCGGCGCCGGGTTGAGGATCACCTTCTTGCCCAGCTCGCGGCCACGGGCCAGGGTCCAGGCCACGGTGGCCGTCGGCACCTCCAACTGGCAGATGATCACCTCGGCCTGCTGCAGCAGGCTGTCGAACCGGCGCACCGACTCAGGCCCGAGCAGGCCATTGCCGCCCGGGATGATGACAATGGCGTTCTGGCTGGCGGCATCCACCACGATCAGCGCCACGCCACTGGAGACGCCACTGCACACACCAACGCCCTGGCAGTCGATGCCCTCCACTTCCAGGGCTCGACGCAGCTGCTGGCCATAGGCATCGTCACCGACGTTACCGACCATCGCCACGCTGGCCCCCAGGCGCGCCGCGGCCACGGCCTGGTTGGCACCCTTGCCGCCAGGCACGGTGAAGAAACTTTCGCCGGCCAGGGTCTCGCCGCCCCGGGGCAGGCGCTGGGCGCGGGCCACCAGGTCCATGTTCAGGCTGCCGACCACAACCACCTTGGCATTCATGGGTATTCCTTAACGGTAATCGTTGAACAGGTCCGGGCGCGGCCCGGTGGATTCACGCAAGACGATGCGCGGGGCGACGATGCGCTGCTCGGCGGCGCCGTCGCGCCGCGGCGTGACGATGCGCGACAGCAGCAGGCCGGCGGCGCTCTCGCCCAGCTCGCGGATCGACTGGCCGACGGTGGTCAGCGACGGGTACACGTAGCGGCTCAGCTCGATGTCGTCGAAGCCGATCACCGACAGCTCGCCGGGTACGTCGATATTGCGTTCGGCGGCGGCGCGCAACACGCCGAAGCCGATCATGTCGTTGCCGGCGAAGATCGCCGTGGGCCGCTCGCCATCGAGCAGGCGCGCCGCGGCGGCATGCCCGCCGGGGCTGGTGAAGTCGCTGTGCAGCACATGGCCTGGGGCGATGCGCACATCGGCCTCGGCCATCGCCCGGCGGAAACCGGCCAGGCGCAGCTGGCTGACACCGGTGTCCACCGGGCCGCCGATGGTGGCGATCTCGCGGTGGCCCAGCTCCAGCAGGTGGCGGGTGGCCAGGTAGGCGCCCTGCTCGTGGTCGATGCGCACCAGGTCAGCCTCGACGCCGTCCAGGGCGCGGTCGACGATGACCATCGGCGTGCGCACGCCGCCGAGGCTGTCGAGCAGGTCCTGGTCCTCGCCCACCGAGGCGACGATCAGCCCGTCGATGCGCTTTTCCAGCAGCACGCGCAGGTAGCTGCGCTGCTTCTGCGGGTTGTCGTCGGAGTTGCACAGGATCACGCAGTAGCCGTTGCGCTCGCAGGCATCCTCGATACCCCGGGCCAGCTCGGCGAAGTACGGGTTGACGCTGTTGGGCACCAGCAGGCCGATGGTGGCGGTGCTGCGCGCCTTGAGCGAGCGGGCCACGGCGCTGGGCACGTAGTCGAGCTCGGCGATCGCCGCCTCGACCTTCACCCGCACGTGCTCGCTGACCGGGCGGGTCTTGTTCAGTACATGGGACACGGTGGTGTAGGAAATCCCCGCCAGTGCCGCGACGTCTTTGATGGTTGCCATGGTTTCAGTTCCGCCGGTTCGCGCGCCGGCTGCGGTAAGTGTCGAGTACCACGGCGATGACGATCACCGCCCCGGTGATGATGCGTTTGGTCGGCTCCGAGGCGCCGATCTGGGCCAGGCCGGCGGCCAATACCGAGATGATCAGCACACCGAAGAAGGTGCTGATGACCGAGCCGCGCCCGCCCATCAGGCTGGTGCCGCCGATCACCACGGCGGCGATCACCTGTAGCTCGAGGCCGGAGCCGGCGTTGGGGTCGGCGGCTTCCAGACGGGATATCTGGAACAGCGCGGCGAGGCCGGCGAGCACGCCCATCAGGGCGAACACCAGGATCTTGTACGGGCGCGGGTCGATGCCAGCCAGGCGCACGGCCTCTTCGTTGGTGCCGATGCCGATCAGGTAGCGACCGAACACGGTGCGGGTCAGCACCAGCTGGGCGGCGACGATCACCAGCAAGGCAATGATGAAGGCCGGCGAGATGCCGAAGGCGATGGGGTTGGAGAACCAGGCGAAGGCATCGCCAATGTAGGCAGTACGCGAGTCGGTGAACTGGTAGGCCAGGCCACGGGCCATCTCCAGCACGCCCAGCGAGACGATGAACGAGGGGATGCGCCAGGCCACGGTGATGCTGCCGGTGACGGTGCCGGCCAGCGCCGCCACGGCCATGCCCAGCAGCGCGGCGGGCAGCACGCTCCAGCCCCAGCCGAGGATCGCCACGCTGACCGTCGAGGCGGCCAGGGCCAGCACCGAGCCCACCGACAGGTCGATGCCGCCGATGATCAGGATGAAGGTCATGCCCACCGCCAGCACCATCAGGTCGGGGATCTGGTTGGCCAGGGTGCTGAAGGTGGCGTAGGACAGGAAGTGGCTGCTCAGCATCGAGAACAGCACGATCATCGCCAGCAAGGCGCCGGCCAGGCCCAGGTAGGTACCCAGGCCGAAATAGGTGCCGCTGCGGCGCACGGGCGCGCTGCCCGAAATGTTTGTTGTGGTTTTCATGCGTCCATCCTGGGGGCTGCGTCGTGCAGCAGGGCATCACGTTTCTGGTAGCCGGCGAAGGCGGCGGCAAGCAGTTGGTCCTGGGTCCAATGATCGCGGTCGAAGGTGTCGATCAGGCGTCCGGCGCTGAGCACGGCGATGCGGTCGCAGATCAGCATCAGCTCGCGCAGGTCGCTGGACACCACGACGATGGCCTTGCCCTGACGCGCCTGCTCGGCGAGCAGGCCATAGATGTCGAACTTGGCGCCGACGTCGATGCCACGGGTGGGCTCGTCGAACAGCAGCACCTGGCAGTCGCGCTCCAGCCATCGGCCAATCACCACCTTCTGCTGGTTGCCGCCGGACAGCTCGCCCACGGCCTGGGCGGGGCTGGCGCTGCGGATGCGCATGGCGCCGATCTGGCGCTCGGCCAGTTCGCGCTCAGCGTCGCGGTCGAGCACGCCGGCGCTAGACACGGCGCCGAGGTTGCCCAGGGCGATGTTGGCGCTGATCGACTGGGTCAGCAGCAGGCCTTCGCCCTTGCGGTCCTCGGTGATCAGGGCAATGCCGGCCTTGACCGCGGCCTTGGGCGAATCGATGGTCACCGGCAGCGGCGGCTGGCCGAGGGCGACCTGGCCGCTGTCGGCGCGGTCGGCGCCGTAGATCAGGCGCAGCAGTTCGGTACGCCCGGCGCCGATCAGGCCGGAGATACCGAAGATCTCCCCTGCCCTGACCTCGAACGACACTTCGCGCACCTTGTCGCCACGGCTGAGCTTGTCGACCCTGAGCAGCGGCGCGCCAATGCTGCGCTGGCCGAGGTCGATATGCTCGCCCAGCTCGCGGCCGACCATCAGGTTGACCAGTTGCTCGCTGTTATAGCGCTGGATCGGCTCGGCGCACACCAGCTTGCCGTCGCGCAGCACGGCGATGCGCTGGGCCACGCGCTGCAGCTCTTCGAGGCGGTGGGAAATATAGACGATGGCCACGCCGCGCTGGCGCAGGCGCTCGATCTGGGTGAACAGCAGCTCCACCTCGCGGGCGGTGAGCATGGCCGTGGGTTCGTCGAAGATCAGCACATGGCAGTCGCCGATCAGGTTGCGGGCGATCTCGACCATCTGCTGGTGGCCGATGCCGAGCTCGCCCACGGGAGTGTCCGGGTCGATGGCATCCAGGCCGACTTGGGCCATGGCCGCGCTGGCCAGCTGGCGCAGGCGCTTCTGGTTGACCCAGCCGAGGCGGCTGGGCAGGTTGTCGAGGAACAGGTTCTCGGCCACGGTCAGGGTAGGCAGCAGGTTGAGCTCCTGCATCACCATGCGCACGCCGAGGCGCTCGGCCTCGGCGCGGTTGCCGGGGCTGTAGGGCTGGCCGCGATAGAGCATCTGCCCGGTGGTGGGGAGCTCCAGGCCGCTGATCAGCTTGGACAGGGTCGACTTGCCCGCGCCGTTCTCGCCGGTCAGGGCCAGCACCTCGCCGCCGCGCAGCTCGAGGGTGACGTCGCCGAGCACAGGCTGGGCGTAGGTCTTGCCCAGGCCGCTGACGGCTAGCACGGTTTCATTGGCCGGTACTGACATGGCCATTCTCTCCTAGGTTGGCACAACACCCCTGTAGGAGCGGGCTTGCCCCGCGAAGCAGTCGACGCGGTGCATGGCACCGGCTACGCCGGTGATCGCGGGGCAAGCCCGCTCCTACAGGGATCGCAACATCACTGGGTAATCAGCTCGACCGGCGTCTGGATGACATTGTCGGCATCCACGCCCGGCTGCTCGCCCTTGAGCATCTTCAGCGCCGCCTGGATGCCGAACACCGCCTGCTGGCTGGCCGCCTGGTCGAGGGTCGCGAGCACGCGGCCATCCTTGAGCATCGGCTTGATGGCGTTGATGTTGTCGTAGCCGACCACCTGCACCTGGCCGGTCTTGCCGGCGGCGCGCACGGCCGAGACGGCGCCCAGGGCCATGCTGTCGTTGCCGGCCAGCAGCGCCTTCAGGTCGGGGTATTCGTTGAGCATCGAGGCGGCCACGGCGTTGCCCTTGTCGATCTCCCAGTTGCCCGATTGCACCGAGACGATCTTCATCTGCGCGGCTTGCATGGCGTCCTTGAAACCGGCGGTGCGCTGCTGGGCATTGGTGGTGGTCGGCACGCCTTCGATGATGCCGACCTGGTCACCGGCCTTAAGCTTCTTGGCCAGGTAGTCACCGACCTCACGCGCGCCCTTGCGGTTGTCCGGGCCCACGAACGGCACGCTGATGTTCTTGCTCTTGAGCACGGCGGGGTCGAGGCGGTTGTCGATGTTGATCACGGTGATGCCGGCGTCCATGGCCTTCTTGATCACCGGCACCAGCGCCTTGGAGTCGGCCGGGGCGATGACCAGGGCCTTGGCGCCGGTGGCGATCATCTGCTCGACGATGCGGATCTGGTTGCCGGTGTCGGTCTCGTCCTTGATGCCGTTGGCCACCAGGGTGAAATCGTTGGGGTGGTCTTTCTGGTAGGCCTTGGCGCCGTCTTCCATGGTGCGGAAGAACTCATTGGCAAGGGACTTCATCACCAGGGCGACCTTGGGCGCTTCCTCGGCGTGGGCAGTGGACAGGGAGAAGACCAGCGAGGAGAAAACGGCGAGGGCCAGCGGACGGCCGGGGAACGGCAGTTTCATGGAAATGACTCCGAATCTTGTGGTTTTTATCGGATCGCAAACGTTTGCGGTAAGCAACTATGGAAACAGGCGTCGGTTTTGTCAAATCCATTGCGTAGGCAGCCACAGCTACGCGCGTCGGATTATCCGCAATTCGTCCGAAAAACCGAACACCTTTCCTGCAAAAATTCGGTGATCCGAACACTCGCACCGTCTCTGACCCTCTGGTCGCGTCGAGTACCCCCAGTCAAAACAGGGGTTTCAAGATGAAATACGACGAACGGTAGTTGCTGGTACGAAATCTGCCTTTACCCCAGTGCGACATAACGCACATCTCCTCCAGGAAGAGAGAAGCAGAAATGATGAAAACCGCTATCAAGACCTTCGCACCGAGCGCCCTGGCGCTGCTGCTGGTACTGCCGACCACCGTTTCCGCCAAGGAAGCCGCGCAACAACAGAAACTCGCCAACGTGGTGATCCTCGCCACCGGCGGCACCATCGCCGGCGCTGGCGCCAGCGCGGCCAACAGCGCCACCTACCAGGCGGCCAAGGTAGGCATCGACAAGCTGATCGCCGGCGTGCCAGAGCTGAAGGACCTGGCCAACGTGCGCGGCGAGCAGGTGATGCAGGTCGCCTCGGAAAGCATCGGCAACGACGACCTGCTCAAGCTGGGCAAGCGCGTCGCCGAACTGGCCGACAGCAAGGACGTCGATGGCATCGTCATCACCCACGGCACCGACACCCTGGAAGAGACCGCCTACTTCCTTAACCTGGTAGAGAAGACCGACAAGCCGATCATCGTGGTCGGCTCGATGCGTCCGGGCACCGCGATGTCCGCCGACGGCATGCTCAACCTGTACAACGCCGTGGCCGTGGCCAGCAGCAAGGACGCCCGCGGCAAGGGCGTGCTGGTGACCATGAACGACGAGATCCAGTCCGGTCGCGACGTGAGCAAGGCAGTCAACATCAAGACCGAAGCCTTCAAGAGCCAGTGGGGCCCGCTGGGCATGGTCGTGGAAGGCAAGTCGTACTTCTTCCGCCTGCCAGCCAAGCGCCACACGGTCAACTCCGAGTTCGACATCAAGACCATCAGCAAGCTGCCGGCCGTGGACATCGCCTACGGCTACGGCAACGTGACCGACACCGCCTACAAGGCGCTGGCCCAGGGTGGCGCCAAGGCGATCATCCACGCCGGCACCGGCAACGGTTCGGTGTCGTCGCGCGTAGTACCGGCGCTGCAGGAACTGCGCAAGGAAGGCGTGCAGATCATCCGTTCGTCCCACGTCAACCAGGGCGGCTTCGTGCTGCGCAACGCCGAACAGCCTGACGACAAGAACGACTGGGTCGTGGCCCACGACCTGAACCCGCAGAAGGCGCGGATCCTGGCCATGGTCGCGATGACCAAGACCCAGGACAGCAAGGAGCTGCAGCGGATCTTCTGGGAATATTGATCGGCATGCGCCTCGGGCTGGTGTGTTGAACATACCGGCCCTATCGCGGGGCAAGCCCGCTCCCACGAGAGCCAGACAGGCTTTGTGGGAGCGGGCTGGCCCCGCGATGCTTTCGATGGAACCAATCCCTCTACCACGGTCTTATACGGCTTTCATCCTACCTGCTGTTGCGAAACGGCTTACAGTGAAATACTGTATGCACATACAGCAAAACAAGGAACAGCCCCGTGGCCAAACCCGCCTCCGCGTCGCCAAGCCCTTATGAACTACTGGGTCAGCGCATCCAGAAGATCATCAACAGTCCCACCGCCCAGCGCAGCCGCGCCGCCCTGATCTTCCGCCTGGAGCACGAGTCGCCCGACGACTGGGCAACCCTGCTCGAGGAAATCGCCGAGAACGACAACGTCACCCTCGCCCACCGCGACGATGGCGGCGTGCAGATTTTCTGGACCGTGCCGAAGGAAGACTGACCGCGCATGAGAGTTTCGCTTTTCGCCGCCTGCCTGCTGCTGCTTGCCCCCCTCGCCCACGCCGACGCCCCACGCACCTTCCAGGAGGCCAAGAAGGTCGCCTGGAAGCTGTACGCGCCGCAGTCCACGGAGTTTTATTGCGGCTGCAAGTACAAGGGCAACAAGGTCGACCTGGCCTCCTGCGGCTACGCGCCACGCAAGAACCTCAACCGCGCCTCGCGCATCGAATGGGAGCACATCGTCCCGGCCTGGCAGATCGGCCACCAGCGCCAGTGCTGGCAGGACGGCGGGCGCAAGAACTGCACGCGCCACGACAAGGTCTATCAGCGCGCCGAGGCCGACCTGCACAACCTGGTGCCGAGCATCGGCGAGGTCAACGGCGACCGCAGCAACTTCAGCTTCGGCTGGCTGCCCGAGCAGCATGGCCAGTACGGCAGCTGCCTGACCCAGGTCGACTTCAAAGCCAAGAAGGTCATGCCGCGCCCGTCGATCCGTGGGATGATCGCGCGCACCTACTTCTATATGAGCAAGCAGTACGACCTGAGGCTGTCCAGGCAGGACCGCCAGCTGTTCGAGGCCTGGAACAAGACCTACCCGCCGCAGGCCTGGGAGCTGCAGCGCAACCAGCAGGTGGCGTGCGTGATGGGGCGCGGCAATGAGTTCGTCGGGCCGGTCAACCTCAAGGCCTGCGGCTGAGGCCCCTCAGGCCAGCGTCTGCAGGTAGACGCTGGCCTGCTGGTAACGGCACAGCCGGGCCAGGTCCGCCGGGCCTGGGCAAGGGATGCGCGAGAGATCGCTGTTGTCGGCCAGGTCGGCCAGCTTGACCTGGCGCGCCAGGGGGTCGACGCCCAGGCGGATGACGAAGGCCTCGTAGCTCTCGCCTTCGCGACGGCTAAGCGCCAGCAGCGCGGCGAGGATCTTCAGCGGGAAACCTTCACGGGCGAGGTCGGACAGGGTCAGCGGGGTGTCTTCCAGCACATCGTGCAGTACCGCGACGATGCGTTGCTCCGGGGTGATCACCCGTTCCATCACCCGCAACGGGTGAAGGATGTACGCCGCACCGCCTTTGTCGAACTGCCCTTCATGTGCCTTGATGGCCATCGCAATGGCCCGCTCCAGCGTCGCCATGAGGCGCTCCCCCATTCAACCCCCACAGTAGACAGCATAGCTGCTGCTGCACGGGCTGGCCGGGAAGCAACTCCGCCTGTTCTGACGCCATCGCGGGACAAGCCCGCTCCTACAGGGATTTATATGGCCGTCGCGATCAGCGCTTGACGCCGTGCTGGATGACGATCGAGTCGGTGCCCAGCTTGGCCATTACCTCGGCCTTGCGCGCATCAGCCTCGGCCTTGGCCGGGAACGGGCCCATCAGCACCACCGGCTTGCCATCGCGGTACTCGACCCAGGACGGAATGCCCTTCTCGATCAAACGGGCAGTCATGTCGGTCAGGGCGCCCATGTTCGGCCCCTGAATCACCTCGACGTCCCAGCCCTCCGGCGCCGGCTGGTCGGCCAGCGCCTCGGCGCGGCGCTGCAGGTCGGCACCGCCGCAGATCTCGCGGATGCGCAGGTTGTTGCCGGTTTCGTCGATGAGGATTTCGTACTGGCCGTCATGCTTGATCGCCACGTAGCTGCGATAGGCCTGGTACTGCCCGGCGTCGTCCTTGCCGCGCACCTGGCCGCAGATAGAGCCCTGAGTGTCGAAACGCACGTTGGCGAACTTGGCCGTCTTGGGGTTGTTCAGGTGCTCGGCCACCTGCTTGTGCACGCCTTCGACCTCGTTGTTACAACCCGCCAGGGCCAACACCGCCATTACCACCGCCAGTTTGCGCACGCCTGTACCTCCAGATTCGAAGGGGCGGATTCTAGCATGGCCGGGAACATCCCCTCATGGCACTTCTGTCGCAGGCTTTGTCTGTTGCCTGTGGCCCTCGACCTGGCCGAAGATGTCGCCGCGCCACAATGGACAGACAGCGACACAAGGACCTCAGGTTGGAACCTTCAAACGCCACAGCCACCCCTGCCAGCACGCCCGAACTGCCGCAAGAGTGGCCCACGCACCTGCAGCCCGAAGCCAGCATCAGCCCCGACACGCGCATCTACCCGCGTACGACCTTCGTGCTTGATTTCGCGATGCCGGCGGAATCCTTCGAACAGCTGTGCTGGTGGCTGCTGAGCAAGGAACAACCGCTTGGCGGCTGCCACCGTCTCGGGAAAAGCGGCACCCGGCAAGGCGGCATCGACCTGTTCGCCCATGACGAAGAAAGCCCCGACCGACTCAACGTCTTCGAATGCAAGGCCTGGAAGGACTTCACCAGCAGCGAGCTGACGGGCGCCATCGATGCCTTCCTGAATGGCCCCTGGCCTTCGCTCACGCGCTCGTTCACCCTGATCCTGGCGCAGCGCGAGATCGGCACGCTGGCCAGTCGCTGGATCAATGAGAAACAGCGCCTGAAAGCGGCAGGCATCGAAGGGCGGCTGTGGACCGCCCATGAGCTGACGCAGAAACTGCAGCATCACCCCGACGTGCTGTCGAAGTTCTTCCCAGGCGCGCATATCGAGACGTTCGGCAACCTGTGGATGGAACGCGTGGGGTTCTCAGAGCTGGTTGCCAAATCCATCTTCGACCCGCGCCCCTACGTGGCACGCAAAGCCAGGGCATTCGTCGAACGCCCCGGCAGGCTGAGCGACCACCTGGCCGCCGCCAGGCATGCGCCCGATAGCGCCTGCAGCCCCGATGCCTTCACCCGCATCGGCCATCACGGCCGCCACTGGTACTACCGCGGCCCCTGGTTTTCGCTGAGCGTGTTCCTGCCGGACCTGACCTCGTCCCGCGCCACCGCCGCCTTCGACTTCCACCAGCACGACCTGCGCGGCGTGACCATCACCGTCAGCCACGAATGGCTGCTCGAGCGCTTTCTGTTTGCCAGCGGCGCGCCACTGGACAGCCAGTCGCGCCCGTTCATCGTCGGGCTGATGCCAGGCGACAAGGACCGTTACCTGATCGACCTGCCCAACAGCCGCCTGATACTCGAAGAACCCGTGGTCCAGGCACTCGCCGATGTCGCCGACGCGCTCACGGTGGTGATGCGCGACACCTTGCAGGCACTGGAACGCAGCCTGTCCGCCAGCGGATTTGCGTTTATCGCCCACGGTGGCTCGCACCGGGTGAAGATCGGCTCGCTGCGCAAGCACGCCTGGCGCTACATCGCCCGCTTCTGCGAGGCGCACGACTACGCCGCAGGCACAAGCCCCTGGCACATGTTCGACGCCCACCCGAGCATGCTCAAGCCCTGCCACGCACAGGCAACCGACCGCCACGACAGCGGATACCACGCGCTGATCACCACCCATACGTCGACCGACGCGTTTTCCAGCGATTGGCTGGACCTGCTGTGGACGCCCCACGACCTCAGCGAACGCGAACCCTCGTCCAGAGGCTGGTGGCCCTGCCAGGACACCCTGGACTGGCTCGACCAGGAACTGCTGCCCGAGGTCAGGCGCTGGACCTGGGAGCGCGAATTCGGCTCACGCTGGCGCAGATTGCGCTACGCCAGGGAGGCTCGCAACTTCGCAGGCTATCTGGATTATCTGCTGACGATCGGGGATGTGCGCGAACGAGCACTGGTAGAACAAGGCAACTGGCAGGCGGACCTGCCGCACGCCATCAACCGACTCGAGCGCTACTATGCAGGCCGCTCGGCAGGACACATCGACAAGGAAGATGTCGTCAACCTGTACCGCGCAGTCGCCATGATGGCAGGCCACAAGCGAGGGCTGCCCAGGTATCTTGCCCGGTCGCTGAGCCTGGAACCGACAGACGATCACGAAGCGCTGATGGCATCGATCCACCGCCACATCGAGACGTCACAAACCGTCGTCAACAATACAGTGGTCGAATATGCGCTGAAGGCCCTGGGCGCTCAGTTCGACGGCCCAGACTGTCCTTTGCAGCCCGATGAACGCCAGCAGATGCTGGACTGGTTGCTGCCGCTTGCCCATACGTGCGATGACGGTGCACTGGTGCGACGCCACAGCAGCAAGCGCTGAGACCGCACCGGGGCGTCTTTTCCTGCGCAAAACAAAAAGGGCGATCCTTGCGGATCGCCCTCTTCTGATTTGGTAGGCACAATTGGACTCGAACCAACGACCCCCACCATGTCAAGGTGGTGCTCTAACCAACTGAGCTATGTGCCTGTCGTGTGGTGCGCATATTAGTGATCGAATGCGTACCTGTAAAGCGTTTTTTTCAAAAAAATCAAAAACTTTGCGAAACTGCTTAATGCCAGCCCTGCCAGGCGACGCAATCCCTGTAGGAGCGGCCTTGTGCCGCTCCTACAGGGGCCGTGCATGGCCGTAGAGCGCCAGAATGCAAAAAGGGCGATCCTTGCGGATCGCCCTCTTCTGATTTGGTAGGCACAATTGGACTCGAACCAACGACCCCCACCATGTCAAGGTGGTGCTCTAACCAACTGAGCTATGTGCCTGTCGTGTGGGGCGCATTCTACCCGATCCAGATACCCTGTCAACACTTTTTTTCACGCTAAGCTACTGAATCTTAAACTATTTATAGGAAGGCCAGGTTTCAGGGGGGCGTAAAGGATTTTCACCGGACGACTAGCGGGTGTTTATTATTATTGATAGCATCGGTACATTCGTTAAAAATATAAAACACGAGGTTCCTCGAGCATGGCTAACACCCCCTACCCCCAGTCCTACTACGCCGCCTCGGCCAACCCGGTGCCGCCACGTCCGGCGCTGCAGGGTGAGGTGGAAACCGATGTGTGCATCATCGGCGCCGGCTACACCGGCCTGTCCAGCGCCCTGTTCCTGCTGGAGAACGGCTTCAAGGTGAGCATCGTCGAGGCCGCCAAGGTCGGTTTCGGCGCTTCGGGCCGCAACGGCGGCCAGATCGTCAACAGCTACAGCCGCGACATCGACGTCATCGAACGCACCGTCGGCCCCAAGCAGGCGCAACTGCTGGGCCAGATGGCCTTCGAAGGCGGGCGTATCATCCGTGAGCGCGTGGCCAAGTACGACATCCAGTGCGACCTGAAGGACGGCGGCGTGTTCGCCGCGCTGACCAGCAAGCAGATGGGCCACCTGGAATCGCAAAAACGCCTGTGGGAGCGCTTCGGCCACAACCAGCTGGAACTGATGGACCAGAAGCGCATCCGTGAAGTGGTGGCTTGCGACAGCTATATCGGCGGCATGCTCGACATGAGCGGCGGCCACATCCACCCGCTGAACCTGGCCCTGGGCGAAGCCGCCGCGGTCGAGTCGCTGGGCGGCATCATTTATGAGCAAACCCCCGCCGTGCGCATCGAGCGTGGCGCCAACCCTGTCGTGCATACCCCGCAGGGCAAGGTCCGCGCCAAGTTCATCATCGTCGCAGGCAACGCCTACCTGGGCAACCTGGTACCGGAACTGGCGGCCAAGTCGATGCCGTGCGGCACCCAGGTGATCACCACCGAGCCGCTGGGCGACGAGCTGGCGCGCACCCTGCTGCCGCAGGACTACTGTGTCGAGGATTGCAACTACCTGCTCGACTACTACCGCTTGACCAGCGACAAGCGCCTGATCTTCGGCGGTGGCGTGGTGTACGGCGCGCGCGACCCGGCGAACATCGAGGCGATCATCCGTCCGAAGATGCTCAAGGCCTTCCCGCAGCTGAAGAACGTCAAGATCGACTACGCCTGGACCGGCAACTTCCTGCTGACCCTGTCGCGTCTGCCGCAGGTCGGTCGTATCGGCGACAACATCTATTACTCCCAGGGTTGCTCGGGTCACGGCGTGACCTACACCCACCTGGCGGGCAAGGTGCTGGCCGAGGCCCTGCGCGGCCAGGCCGAGCGCTTCGACGCGTTCGCCGGCCTGCCGCACTACCCGTTCCCGGGTGGCCAGATGCTGCGTGTGCCGTTCAGCGCCATTGGTGCCTGGTACTACAGCCTGCGCGATCGTCTGGGCTTCTAAGACAGTTCGGGGCCGCTTTGCGGCCCTTTCGCGGCACAAGGCCGCTCCTACAGGGGATCGCATTCTTCTGTAGGAGCGGCCTTGTGCCGCGAAAGGGCTGCAAAGCAGCCCCGGCAAGTCCAAGTCGGACGCCAATTATCAACATATTGAAAGGGCTGGGTCTCAATTCCCGAGACTGGTGACCGCCTGCTTCGCCGCGATCTCCTGCCCGGCACGGGCCAGCTCGTCCGCCGCCTGCAACCAACGCTGGCGATCCACCTGGGCCGGCAGTTGCCGTGGCGACTGCAGCAGCACCGCCCAATTGCCCTCCTTGGCCCACGCCGACTCGAAATCATCGAAGGCCATCAACTGGCGCCGATGCATCCCTGAGCGCAGCAGCACCCGCTGCTTGTAGCGGTCGTAGCCGATCAGCACCGCATAGCGCGGCTCGCTCCACCAGGCCGAACCTTCCTGATAACGCAGCAGCACCGGATAGCCGGCGGCCACTTGCGCAAGCAGCGCGTCCAGGTGCTTGTCCAGCGGGTAGACCACCCGACCGTACTCGCGGGCTACCCGGGGAATGCCGGTGTCCAGCGATTCGGCGGCCTTGGGCAGGCCCAGCGCCTTGTCGAGCAGGCCCGGGGTGATCGGCGCGCCCTGTTGCGACAGCACCGCAGCCAGGGCCATCGAGCCGCTGTGGTTGGCGTTGCCGCGATAGAACGGCACGCTGCTGATCTCGACCCGCTGTGGCAGGCCCTTGAGCGCAGCCGGCGGCGTGCCGGCGCAGCCAGACAGGGTCGCCGCCACCAGGCAGGCGACCAGCAGGCGACGTGGGCCCAGGGCCCGAAACTTGGAGAGCTTTTGCAACGTGGACACTCGCTTGTTCCGCGGCCAGGCAGGCGGCGCCCGACCAAGAACCCCGATCATAGGATGCCGGCGTCCGCGGGTATAGCCCGGCGCGGTCTTGGAACGAAACGGCCCAAGGACTAGACCTTCGGTCAATGGAACGTCACAGCCGACAGGCTAGACTGAAGCTGTGTCTGGATGGCGAGCACGGCTCGCCAGAGAGAAGGAGGCACACATGAGCCTGACAATGGCAATTCTCGTGTTGGTCGGCATGTGGCTCAGCGTCGCGGCGGCCATGCTCTGGGGGGTGTTGCGCATCGTGCGCCGGCATTCCCATCCTCACCACCTGCCCCCACAGGCCGTGGCCAAGGCCCCATCGGTGCGCCGTGCCCGGCGCCATGCCGGGGCGCATTGACAGCATCTACAAACGTCGAGCCATGAATGACAAGAGGGAGCCTAGGCTCCCTCTTGCTTATCACTTGCAGCTTGCGGCTCAGTTGCCCTCGGCCGCCTCACGCTTCAAGCGCGCCCGGCGCGCCAGGATGTTGAGGATCTCGATCGCCGTCGAGAACGCCATGGCCGCATACACATACCCTTTCGGTACATGGGCGCCAAAGCCTTCGGCGATCAGGGTCATGCCGATCATGATCAGGAAGCCCAGGGCCAGCATCACCACGGTCGGGTTGTCGTTGATGAACTTGGCCAGCGGGTCGGCGGCCACCAGCATCACGATCACGGCGCTGATCACGGCGATGATCATGATCGGCAGGTGCTCGGTCATGCCCACGGCGGTGATGATGCTGTCGATCGAGAAGACGATGTCCAGCAGCAGGATCTGGAAGATCGCCGCGGTGAAGCCGATGGTCACGGCGTTGCCGGCCTTGGACTCTTCCTTGGCGCCATGCGGGTCGACGCTTTCGTGGATCTCCTTGGTCGCCTTCCACAGCAGGAACAGGCCACCGGCGATGAGGATCATGTCCTTCCACGAGAACGTGTGGCCGAACACCTCGATCACCGGCTCGGTCAGCTGGACGATCCAGGCCACGGTGCTGAGCAGCGCCAGGCGCATGATCAGGGCCATGCTGATACCAATGCGGCGTGCCTTGGAACGATAGGCCTCAGGCAGCTTGTTGGTGAGGATCGAGATGAAGATCAGGTTGTCGATGCCGAGCACGACCTCCATGGCCACCAGGGTGGCGAGGGCAACCCAGGCGGTGGGGCTTGCGGCGAGTTCCAGCAAATATTCCATTGGTCAGTCCTGCTCTCAGATGTCCTGGGTGTCTTTCTTGTCGTCTTCGGCCTTGGCCTTCTCGCCTTCGCTGCCGATGGCGTCGCTCAGGGCCTGCTGGGCGGCGTCGTTGGTCTTGTCGATGGCCTGCTTGGCGGTCTCGGCGGCCTGGTCGAGCATCTGCTGGGCGGATTTCTCGGCCTGGTCGCAGCCGGACATGGCGAACAGGGCCAATACCAGCACCAACGGTGTACCAATGGATTTGAGTTGTAGCATGAGGTCCTCGCTTGTCGAATTCCGGGCGGCGCGTCATGCGCCTGATGGGGAGGCATTCTAAAGAGGCTGAAACATCCGGAAAATTCGTTTTTTCGGCGTGTATACTTCGGTTTTCCCGAACTGAGACAGGCCATGCTCAACTACCGTCAGCTCCATTATTTCTGGGCCGTGGCCAAGACCGGCAGCATCGCCCGCGCCAGCGAGCAGCTGAACCTCACCCCGCAGACCATCAGTGGGCAGATCAGCCTGTTCGAGCAGACCTGGAACCTGGAGCTGTTCCAGCGCGTCGGCCGCCAGCTGGAGCTGACCGAGACCGGGCGCCAGGCGCTGGTCTACGCCGAGCAGATGTTCCAGATCGGCGGCGAGCTGGAAGCCATGCTGCGGGCCGGGCCGCAGGAGCAGATCCTGTTTCGCGTGGGGGTGGCCGACGTGGTGCCCAAGTCCATCGTCTACCGCCTGCTGGCGCCGACCATGGAGCTGGACGAGGTTCTGCGCATCAGCTGTCGCGAGGACAAGCTCGAACGGCTATTGGCGGACCTGGCGATCCAGCGCCTGGACCTGGTGATCTCCGACAGCCCCATGCCCAGCCACCTGGACATCAAGGGCTACAGCCAAAAGCTCGGCGAGTGCGGCCTGAGCTTCTTCGCCACGCCCGCGCTGGCCGAACGCCTCGCCCGGCCCTTCCCCGCCTGCCTGGACGACGCGCCGTTGCTGATCCCCGGCCAGGAGACCGTGGTGCGCAGCCGGCTGTTGCGCTGGTTGGCCGAGCAGCAGGTGCAGCCGCGCATCGTCGGCGAATTCGACGACAGCGCGCTGATGCAGGCCTTCGGCCAGTCGGGCAGCGGCATCTTCGTCGCCCCCAGCGTGATCGCCGAGGAAGTCTGCCGCCAGTACGGGGTGCGCCTGATCGGCCAGACCGAGGCGGTGAACGAGTCGTTCTACGCCATTTCGGTGGAGCGCAAGGTCAAGCACCCAGGGATCCTGGCGATCACCGAGGGCGCGCGGCGGGAGCTGTTCCACTGGTAACCCGACGGGTACACAGGGTGCGTGGGAGCGGGCTTGACCCGCGATTCAGGCGAAACCGCTTCGGCCAGTGATCGCGGGGCAAGCCCGCTCCCACGCTATGCCCCGCAGGTCTGTGATAAAGTCGCGCGCTTTCACGTAATCGGATTGCGCTGCACATGACCCCCATCCTCCGCCTCATCAACCGCACCGGCCTGGTGACGCAGATCTGCATCGGCCTGGTGGCCGGCATTCTCCTCGCCCTGCTCGCCCCCGCCGTGGCCCGTGACCTGGCGTTCCTCGGCAAGGTCTTCGTCAGCGCCCTGAAGGCCGTGGCGCCGGTGCTGGTGTTTATCCTGGTGATGGCCTCGATCGCCAACCACCGCCATGGCCAGGAAACCCACATCCGCCCGATCCTCTGGCTGTACCTGCTGGGCACCTTCGCCGCGGCGGTGGTGGCCGTGGCGGCGAGCATGCTGTTCCCGTCCAACCTGGCGCTGACCACCAGCGATGCCGCGCTGAGCGCCCCCGGCGGGATCGGCGAGGTGCTGCAGAACCTGCTGCTCAGCGCCGTGGACAACCCGGTCAACGCACTGCTCAACGCCAACTTCATCGGCGTGCTGACCTGGGCCATCGGCCTGGGCGTGGCCCTGCGTCATGCCAATGAAACCACCCGCACCGTGGTCGAGGACCTGTCCAACGGCGTCACCCTGATCGTGCGCGTGGTGATCCGCTTCGCCCCGCTGGGCATCTTCGGCCTGGTCAGCGCCACCCTGGCGCAATCGGGCCTGGACGCGCTGCTCGGCTACCTGCACCTGCTCGGTGTGCTGATCGGCTGCATGCTGTTCGTGGCGCTGGTGATGAACCCGCTGATCGTGTTCTGGAAGATTCGCCGCAACCCCTACCCGCTGACCCTGCTGTGCCTGCGCGAGAGCGGCATTACTGCCTTCTTCACCCGCAGCTCGGCGGCCAACATCCCGGTCAACCTGGCGCTGTCGGAAAAGCTCGGCCTGCATGAGGACACCTATTCGGTGTCGATCCCGCTGGGCGCGACCATCAACATGGCCGGCGCGGCGATCACCATCACCGTGCTGACCCTGGCCGCCGTGCACACCCTGGGCATCCCGGTGGACCTGCCGACCGCGGTGCTGCTCAGCGTGGTGGCGGCGGTCTGCGCCTGTGGCGCCTCGGGCGTGGCCGGTGGCTCGCTGCTGCTGATCCCGCTGGCCTGCAGCCTGTTCGGCATCCCCAGCGAGATTGCCATGCAGGTGGTGGCGGTCGGCTTCATCATCGGCGTGCTGCAGGATTCGGCGGAAACCGCGCTGAACTCCTCCACTGACGTGCTGTTCACTGCGGCGGCGTGCCAGGCCATGGAGCAGCGCAGCGCCTGAGGCCGCTGTCGCGGGTCAAGCCCGCTCCCACGCCCTGTGGGAGCGGGCTTGCCCCGCGATGCCCCCGGTGATTGCTTAAGCTCGGCGCTTTACCTAGGCTAGTGGCCTTTTCCTCGCAATGAGACAGGGCCATGTCAGAACACGAAACCACCGGCGAAGGCCGTTTCAGCAGCATCGAGATCCGCGTGCTCGGTTCGCTGATCGAGAAGCAGGCCACCAGCCCGGAAACCTACCCCCTGACCCTCAATGCCCTGGTCCTGGCCTGCAACCAGAAGACCAGCCGCGAACCCGTCATGAACCTCTCCCCCGGCCAGGTCGGCCAGGCCCTGCGCGCCCTGGAGAACCAGGAAATGGCACGCCTGCAGATGGGCAGCCGCGCCGACCGCTGGGAGCAGCGGGTCGACAAGGCCCTGGAGCTGGTACCGGCGCAGCTGGTGCTGATGGGGCTGATGTTCCTGCGCGGCCCGCAGACCCTCAGTGAGCTGCTGACCCGCAGCAACCGCCTGCACGAGTTCGATGACACCGAACAGATCCAGCACCAGCTGGAGCGCCTGATTTCACGCGGTCTGGCCCTGCACCTGCCACGCCAGGCCGGCCAGCGCGAAGACCGTTACACCCACGCCCTGGGCGACCCGGCCGAGATCGAGGCGATTCTCGCCGCCCGCCAGCAAGACGGCGGCACCCGCTCCGCCAGCGCGGCGGACGAGCGCATCGAAGCGCTGGAAGCCCGAGTGGCGGCGCTGGAGGCGCGCCTGGCCCAGCTCGAAGGTTGATTCAGGGCTTTTCGGCGTCGGGGAAATTGCGGCAGCTCTTGCGTTCGGCCAGCTCCCGCTCACTGGGGCGCTGGTCGACGAACACGGTGCGGCCGTCGGCGTAGATTTCCAGGTAGCCCCAGTGCAGGTCCTGCTCGGTCTCCCCGGGCTTGGGCGGGACGAGCCACCAGGGTTCGCGGCTGATCAGGTTCATGAGTGGGCTCCAGTGGGGCTGGCGGTAACTTGTGCGGTAACTATAGACAGCCAGGCCTGGCACTCCCGCGCGGATTGTTCCTCCGAGGACAATTATGAAGTGCCCGGCGCACCGATTCTCCCTGCCCGGCGACGGGTCTAATCTCGGTCCTGCAAACCCACTTCCCGCAAGGATCGACCACGATGTCCCGCCCACCACTGCCCCCCTTTACCCGTGAAACCGCCATCCAGAAGGTGCGCCTGGCCGAAGACGGCTGGAACAGCCGCGACGCCACCAAGGTGGCCCTGGCCTATACCCTCGACACCCACTGGCGCAACCGCGCCGAGTTCTGCAGCAGCCGCGAAGAGGCCCAGGCCTTCCTCACCCGCAAGTGGAACCGCGAACTGGAGTACCGCCTGATCAAGGAGCTCTGGGCCTTCACCGACAACCGCATCGCCGTGCGCTACGCCTATGAGTACCGCGACGACAGCGGCCAGTGGTACCGCGCCTACGGCAACGAGAACTGGGAGTTCGCCGAGGACGGCCTGATGCGCAACCGCCACGCCAGCATCAACGAGCAGCCCATCAGCGAGGCCGAGCGCAAGTTCCACTGGCCGCTGGGACGCCGCCCGGACGATCATCCTGGGCTGAGCGACTTCGGTTTCTGAGGAGCGACGCCGGATCTGCGGGGCCGCTCGACGGCCCCGTTTCAGCTTTAGGAAACGGACTACGTGAGCCTGGGAAACCGTGAGCGCAGCGTTGTGCCAGACTGCAGGTCGACTCCACTCCAGGACAGCCCGATGACCCTCCTTGATGCCTTTTTACAATGTCGGCGCTATGATGCTTCCCATGTGCGCAAGCGGTTTCGCGTTGCGCGGAGGTGTCCAGCGATGGCAGCAAAAGCAAAGAAAGTCTCCGAACGAGACCTCGATGCCCTTGAGCAACAAATCCCCCTGCACGCCAGCGAGGCCACGCATTCGGCCTACCTGCGTGCCCTGCAGGCCAGCCAGCGCGGCGTCCTGTGTGTCGATGAAGGCGAACTGGTGCGCGTCGAGGCCGATGGCGCCCGAACCGTGCTGGGCAAGGCCAGCCCCCGGCGCAAGGTGCGGGTCGGCGAGGTAATCAGCGTGCGCAGGGTCGATGACGAGACGGCCGGCGGGCGTGCCTAGACTGCGGGTTTTCGCGGGGCCCAACGGCTCGGGCAAGAGCACCATCAAGGCCAGCCTGCCTGCGGCGCTGACACGCCTTTTCGTCAATGCCGACGAACTCGAACACGAGGCGAAAGACACCGGCTTCATCGACCTCGCCCCGTTCGGCATTCAGGCCACCCAGGCCGAATTACACGCCTTCCATCTCAAGCATCATCTGATCGCATCCCGGCAGCTGGTTGCGCAGGCGCGGCTGCTGCAATTGCTCGATAACCGGATCGACTACCGCGCGGTGCCGGTGGACTCGTACTTCGCCTCGGTGATCGCCGATTTCATTCGCCAGCGCCTGCTGGAGGCAAAGCAGAGCTTCACCTTCGAAAGCGTCATGTCGCACCCGAGCAAAATCGAATTCATGCGCCTGGCCCAGGCCCAGGGCTATCGCACCTACCTCTACTTCGTCTCGACCGAGAACCCGCGGATCAATATCGAGCGGGTCGCCATTCGCGTGCGCGCCGGCGGGCATCCGGTCAGGGACGACCTGGTACGCAGCCGCTACGAACGTTCCCTCGACCTGCTGCCCGAAGCCATCGCCGCCAGCCATCGTGCCTACGTGTTCGACAACTCCGGCCAGAGCGCGGTTTGGCTGGCAGAAATCACCGATGGCGTGCAGCTGGAATACCGTAACGAAGAAATTCCCGACTGGTTCTTCGAATCCTATGTGGATGAAGTCGAGCGGCCGGCAGAGGTGTAACGATATCCCAAGCCATCCACGACTCCTGTAGGAGCGGCCTTGTGCCGCGAAAGGGGTGCGAAGCGCCCCCAGAACTTGTGCCTCAAGCTGATATCGCCGGGGCCGCTACGCGCCCCGTTCGCGGCACAAGGCCGCTCCTACAGGGAAACGCGCATGGGCTGTCATTCGCCACCACACTCAGCGCCCTCCGAGTTCCCCGATCTTCTCCAACCGTGCCCGCACGATATTGCGGCTGATGTTCAGCAACCGCCCGGTCTGCAACTGGTTGCCATGGCAATAACGGTACGCCGCGCGGAACACGGTCTCCTCGATGTGCTCGTAGAGGTCCGGAATATTCTGCTCGAACAATGCCAGCAAGGCGCTTTCCAGGCTCACCGGCGCCACCGCGCCCGGCGCTGGCAACCCGGTCACCTCCGGCTGCCCCAGCGCCTGTGGGCGCATGTCCACCAGGTGCAGGTCCCCCGGCGCCACCTGCTGCTGGCGGCACACCAGCAGCGCATGGTGAATGGCGTTCTCCAGTTCGCGGATGTTGCCCGGCCAGCTATGCGCCAGCAGCTTGCGCTCGGCCTCGATGCTCAGGCTGGCGCGCTCGTAACCCAGGCGCCGGCAATGCTCCTCGATGAAGAACTCGGCCAGCGGCAGGATATCCCCGGGCCGTTCGCGCAGCGGCGGCAGACGGATGGTCGCCACGTGCAGGCGGTAGAACAGGTCTTCACGAAAGTGCCCGGCCACCACGGCGTCGGCCAGGTTGACGTTGGTCGCCGCCACCAGGCGCACGTTGATCGGCACCGGGGTGCGCGAGCCGAGGCGCACCACTTCACGCTCCTGCAGTACCCGCAGCAGCTTCACCTGCATGTTCAGCGGCAGGTCGCCGATCTCGTCGAGAAACAGCGTCCCGCCGTTGGCGGCCTCGAACCAGCCGGCCTTGTTCGAGGTGGCGCCGGTGAAGGCACCCTTCTCGTGGCCGAACAGCTCGCTCTCCACAAGGGTCTCGGCGAAAGCGCCGCAGTTCACCGCGACGAAAGGCTCACCATGACGGCGACTGAGCTTGTGGATATGGCGGGCCACCAGCTCCTTGCCGGTGCCGGTCTCACCAATGATCAGGGTGTTGGCTTCGCTGGGGGCCAGGCGCTCGATGCGGCTGAGCAGCTCCTGGGAGCGCGGGTCCTTGAACACGAGCACGGTGGCGCGCACGGATTTGGTCAGCTCGCGGGCATTGGGATGGGTAATCAGCGACATGGGGGCATTCCTGGCAGTGTGTGCGCGCCCTCATAGTGCATGAAACGAGTTAGACCGAAAAATTATTAATAAATATTTATATATTCGATTAGTGAATATATAGAAAACCAATCGTTGCAGTGCTGCTGGAGCAGCAACCGGTCAGCAACGGCCTGCCTGCCGATCAGCACCCCGGACCGCGCGCCAATGCCTTCGCTGTAGCGCGTAGCCCTTGTCGCACAAGGGCTGCAGCCCTGCCCGCAGCGCCCTGGCATGCATTTCGCTCCTGCCTGACAAACGCCTGGGCCGCACAAACACGCGGCCCGCACACTGTCGGGAGTGCAACATCATGAAAATCCTCTGGCGCCATGGCCTCGCCCTGCTCGGCCTGCTGTTGAGCCTCACCACCTGGGCCGGCGAGGCGCCCAAATCCGTGCGCATTGCCATCGTTGCCTTCACCCAGGGCGGCGTGCCGGTGTTCGGCGGCATCCCCGGGCGGGTGATCGAGGATGGCTGGCTCGCCCAGCAACTCGCCCAGCGCGGCATCAGCCTGGACTGGGTCGCCCTGCCCCACGCCGGCGCCGGTCCGCAGATCAACGAAGGCTTCAGCAACGACAGCCTGGACTTCGCCGTGCGCGGCGACCTGCCCTCGGTGATCGCCGGCGCCGGCAACGTGCCGGGCAAGCTGGTGGTGCCCGGTGGCAGCGGCAACAACGTGTACCTGGTGGTGCCGGCCAACTCCAGCGCCCGCAGCATCCAGGACCTCAAGGGCAAGCGCCTGGCCCTACACCGTGGCCGGCCATGGGAGTTCGCCTTCAGCAACTTCCTCGTAAGCCAGGGGCTGCAACTGAACGACTTCAAGATCGCCAACCTCAACCCGCAGGTTGGCGCGGCGGCGGTGTCGGCGGGCAAGGTGGATGCGGCGGTGCTGCTGAACGAGGCCTATGCCCTGGAAGACAAGGGCGTGGCGCGCATCCTCTGGTCGACCAAGCAAGGCGCCGACGACTGGCGGCTAGTCTCGGACTTGTGGGCCACCGACCGTTTCGTCGAGCAGCACGCCGACCTCACCCAGCTGGTGGCTACCGCCTGGGTCAAGGCCGCCTGGTGGATCTCCCAGGAGCAGAACCGCGACGCCTACTACAAGTTGTCGTCCCGCGCCGGCGTGGCCGAGAGCGTGCTGCGCCGCGACGACCAGGACGACCCGGTGGCCTGGCAGGCGCGCTGGGCGCCGAAGAGCGATGCCCAGCTCAAGGCCCATTACCAGGCACTGGCCCGCTACGCCCTGGACAACCGCCTGATCCGCACGCCCTACGACATCGGCCCGGACCTGGCCACCGGTTTCACCCGCCAGGCCCTGAGCGACCTGCAGCTCACCCATTACTGGCCGTCCCTCGACGCCCAGCTCAGCCAACACTGATCAAGAGATCCGCCCATGAAACTGCCCGTTACTTTCGCCCTGGGGTTGTCAGCCCTGGCCTTGTCCATCGCCGCCGTGGCCGCCGACACCTTCGCTCCCAAGCCCGACCCGCAGCAGGGCGACGGCCGGGTCTCGGCCTTCTACACCTGGAGCAAGGCCATCCCGGCCACCCCCGGCAAGCTGCTGCGCAGCGAGCCGCTGGACAGCGCCCTGAGCCTGCCCAACGCCGCCAGCGCGCAACGCATCCTCTACACCTCGCTGGACGGCATCGACGGCAAGACGCCGATCGTGGTCTCCGGCGCGCTGTTCATCCCCAAGGGCAAGGCGCCCGCCGGCGGCTGGCCGGTGGCCAGCTGGGGCCATGGCACCGTAGGCGTCGCCGATATCTGCGCGCCGTCCTGGGCCGGCCGTTCGTACCGTGATGTGCAGTACCTCAACCGCTGGCTCGACGAGGGTTATGCCATCGTCGCCACCGATTACCAGGGCCTGGGCGTGCCCGGCGGCCACCCGCTGCTGAACAACCGCATGGCCGCCTACGGCATCCTCGACGCGGCCAGGGCCGTGGTCGCCGGCGTGCCGGGCCTGGCCAACAAGGTGCTGATCGTCGGCCAGTCGCAAGGCGGCGCCGGGGCCTTCGCTGCCGGTGCCTATGCGGCCACCTATGCGCCGGACCTGGGGGTGAAGGGCAGCATCGGCACCGGGGTGATCTACACCATCGGCGCGAAGAACGTTGGCGAGCAGGATGTGAACAAGGTCGACCCGGCGCTGGCCTACGGTTTCTACACCCTGCTGGCGGCGCAGCAGTACGACCCGAGCATCGACCCGCGCGACTTCTACACCGACAAGGCCCTGCCGCTGTTCGAGCAGGCGCGCAGCAGTTGCCTGTCCGCCCTGGTCAGCGATGTGGTCGGCAGCGGGCTGACCCCGGCCAATGCCAAGAAGGACTACCAGGGCGACCAACTCAAGGCCTGGCAGGCCCAGGTGTCGTACCCCACCCTCAAGCTGGCGCAACCGATCTTCATCGGCACCGGCGCCGAGGACAAGACCCCCGCCGCCAGCACCCAGGTGGCGCTGATGCAGGACGCCTGCAAGGCCGGTTCCGTGGTCCAGGGCCACCTGTACAAGGGCCTGGGCCACAGCGAGACGGTCAACGCCTCGCTCAGGGACTCGATCCCGTTCGCCCGCCAGGTCATCAGCGGCCAGCCCGTCACCCCGATCTGCAACCCCAGTGTCCAGTAAGCCAGGAGCACGACCATGAGCCTCGAATTCTTCACCCGCCTGCCGCTGCACGGCGAGACCCAGTTCCTCCCGGGCGACCCGCGCAACCGCGGCGACTGGCATGCCGGCGGCCCCAGCACCGGAGCCGTCTCGGGCTTCGCCGTGGGCGATCACTTCAGCTACATCGACTACCTCGGCCAGGTGGCCCGCGCCGCCGAGATCAACGGCTTCGGCGGCGCGCTGATGGTCAACGCGCCGACCGGCGAGGAGCCGTGGACGGTGTGCTCGCTGCTGGCCCGCGAAACCCGCACGCTGAAGTTCGTCACCGCCTTCCAGCCCTACCACTACACGCCCTGGGTGGCGGTGCAGCAGGCCGCCACCTACCAGCGCGCCACCGGCAACCGGCTGGTGTGGAACATCATCAACGGCGGCTCGGACGCGATCCAGCGCCAGGTCGGCGACTTCGAAGGGCACGATGAGCGCTACGCCCGCGCCACCGAGTTCATGGACGTGGTGCGCGGTTACTGGCACAACCCCGACTTCCACTACCAGGGCCGCTACTACAGCGCCGAAGGCGGTGGCCTGCGCGGGCCGTTGAAGAAGGCCGAGCTGCCGCTGATCTGCACCGCGGGCTCGTCCGAGGCGGCGCGGGAGTTCGCCGCCCGGCACGCCGACTTCTACCTGATGCGCGCCGAGCACCCCGACGAAATCGCCGCGCTGATCGCCGATATCCGCGCACGCGCCTTGAAGCACGGGCGCCGCGATATCCGTTTCGGCCTGTCGATCGATGTCATCACCCGCGACACCGAGCACGCCGCGCTGGCCGAGGCCAAGCGCTTCTTCGACGAGGGCGTGGCCAAGGGCACGGTCAAGGCCCGCGCCGCCCATGCCGGGCTGCGCACCGCGCGCAAGCTGAGCTACGAGCACGAATACGCCGAGCAAGACGAAGCGCGTGCCTTCGACGACTTCTTCATCCATCCCAACGTGTGGACCGGTTTCGGCTACATCGGCATCCCGCCGGGCTGCGCCCTGGTCGGCAGCCACGCCAACGTGGTGGCGCGGATCCGGGAATACCATGCCATCGGCATCGACCTGTTCTTCCTCGCCGGCTACCCACACCTGGAGGAGGCCTACCGCCTCGGCGAACACATCCTGCCGCATTTCCGTGAGCAACGCGCCCCGCTCACCCGTCCGAGCCAGGCCTGACCTCGGCGCAGCCAGAGCGCTCGCTGTTCAGTGCCTGGCGCTTCGAGAATATCTGGCTAAAAGGCTGGGCACTGCCCCCTGTAGGAGCGGCCTTGTGCCGCGAAAAGGACGCGCAGCGGCCCCGGGAGCTGCGCACTGGCCTAGATTGTCGGGGCTGCTCTGCAGCCCTTTCGCGGCACAAGGCCGCTCCTACAGTGCGCCCAACCGCAGGCGCAGGTGGCCTGCGAGTGCCTGGGGCAAGCTGACAAAGAATGACCACACCCGCGATCCGCCTGTCTCACGCGGCTCGTAATGACATCAGCGAAATCCTTCGTTTCACCCAGGTGCAGTTCGGTGACGCTGCACGGCGACGCTACCAAGGGCTGCCCCAGGCGGCATAGCGTTCGATCAGTGAAGCACCGGAGCAAGCGGGCAGTTGCAAACGTACGGAGGTCGCGGCTGGCCTGCGCAGCCTTCACCTGATGCATTGCCGCAGCGTGTCCACGGCAGGACGGGTCGCACGCCCCAGAGGATCTTGACCTCCATGGGCGTGCTCCATGCGCGAAAGGTGGGGAATCAGTTGCGCCGGTCGATGCCGGGCACCAGGCCCAGTTCGCTGGCGCGCTCGTACAGGCCGCTCATCTTCCACTGCTGGGTGAGCACGCCCGGGCCGTAAGGACGCGAGCCGCCGAGGGCGTCGGCGAGCAGCTGGATCTGCGCGCCCTCCTCCAGCAGCAGGATGAATTCGGCGGTGGCGCGCAGGCCCTGCTTGCCCCACACGGTGGCGCCGCCGTTGGCCTCGAGAATGGCCAGGTTGAACGGGTTGGCGGCGATCTGCTCGAGGATGAAATCCACCTCGGCCTGGCGGCGGTCGATGTACACCGGCAGCTCGCGGGCCAGCTGGTAGCGCTGCACCGGCACGTAGTGGAACGGCAGGCTGCGGTGGGTCTGGGCCCAGGCGCCGAGGTACGGGCTGTGCACGTGGGACACGGTAGTGATGTCGGCGTGGGTCTGGAACAGCTTGGTGTAGCGGCCCAGCCCTCCCTTGCCCTTGCCGAGGATGACATTGCCGGCAAAGTCGCTGACCGTCGCCTCCAGCGGTTTGCGGTGGTTCCACGGGCCGCCGTAGTTCACCGACACCAGCAGTTCCTCGCCGGGTACCCGCTCGATGAAGCCGACGGTGCCGTTGGCGGTGATGGTGCGGGTTTCGCGGAACACGCTGAAGGCCGCTTCGGCCTCGGCCAGCACCTGGTCGGTGAAGGCTTGCAGCTCGGTGCTGAGGGGACGTTCGTTGATCAGTACGGTCATGGTCGGTCTCCGGTATCAGGCGCGGCGCTGGGCCAGCAGGTCATGGGCGGCTTGCAGGGGACGGTGGTCGACCCAGTCGGCGAGGTCGAAGTCGCGTTCCAGGAAGCCATGCAGGTTGAGGAAGGTCTTCTGGGTGTCGAGGTAGGCCAGGCGCTGGGGCGACAGGTCCGGTGCCAGGGTGGTGTGGAAGTCGCCGCGATAGGCTTCGGCCACGCCCTGGCTGCCGGCGCGGGTCTCGTCCTCGAGAATGCCGTTGAGCGCGTCGCGGTTGCCGGCGGCCCAGTCGGCGGCGCGCAGGGTCTGGGCGAGGAAGCGCGTTACCAGGTCGAAATGCTCGTCGAGCAGGCGCTGGTGCACGGTGATCGGCCGCGGCGTGCCGTTGTTGATGCGGTGGCGCGGATCAGGCAGGGCATCGAGGTCGATGCCCACCACCAGGCCCAGGCGGCGGGCGGCATCGGCGGCGGCGGCGCCCTTGACGTACACCGCATCCACCTCACCGCGCACCAGCGGATCCAGGCCCGACCACAGCCGTTGCAGGCCCAGTTGCGGGGTGCCGGCATCGAACTGGTCGAGCAGCGCCACCTCCACCAGGTGCACGTCATCGAAGCCCAGGCCGGCCGAGGCCAGCGCGCCTTTGTAGCCATGCAGGCTCATGGCCCGGGCGATGCTGCCGGGGCGGTTGTCGCCCCAGGCCGGCAGGGCCAGGCGCTTGCCGCGCAGGTCTTCAGGGCGGCGGATGTCGCTGTCGGGGCGGACCAGGATGGTCTGCCACTCCTCGATCCAGGTCAGGCCGATCAGCCGTGTCGGCGCACCGGCGGCGCGGGCGGCCAGGGCCGGCAGGTTGCCGCCCTCGCGGAACAGGCCGGGAAGCTGGTGATCGTAATGGTGATGGCCGAGCTGGCGGGCCTCCTGCAGGGTATCGATGGGCAGGCCGTCGGCGGCGAATTCATCTTGCAGCCAGCCGAGCTTGTAGGCGATGCCCGAGGCAGTGGGTACCGGGCAGCGGGTGAACCAGAGGCGCTCCAGGGTTTCAGGTTTGGGAGTGGCTTGAGCGAGGGTCATGGGTGGCTCCTTGGACGTCGTGCAAGGACCGTTGCAGCGCTCGTGCCAAGGGCTGGGATGCCCGGAATACCGGGCTTTTCGGTGATGGCCAGGGTGGCGACTGCTGACCAGGATGCAGGATTGCGGCGCGGGTGTTGCCTGATCAGCAGAAGCGACGATCAGAGGTGCTGCTGGAGCAGCAAGGGTGCGCTGAAAGCCCGGTACTGCGTGGACTTCAGGGCTGTGGCAAAGAAGTTGCTCTGGCGTTTGCAGGCATCGCGGGGCAAGCCCGCTCCCACACCGACCCGCGATGGGCCATACACTGCCACCGAGGTAACCCATGACCACCATCGAACACCCGCCAGCCCGGCGCATCACCCGCGAATCCGAAGCCATCGACATCGCCCGCCAGGTCGCCGGCGAAATCGCCGCCCTCGCCGCCGACCCGGGCAACAACCGGCCACTGCCCCGCCGCCAGGCCGAGCTGCTGTCGAGCAGCGGCCTCACCGCCATCGGCGTGCCCACGCAGTTCGGCGGCCTCGGCGCCTCGGTCGCGACCATCGTCGAGACCGTGCGCCTGATCTCCACCGCCGATGGCGGCGTCGGCCAGCTGCTGCAGATCCACAACGTGATGCTGCGCGGCGTGCTCGGCGGCTACCCCGACGAGGTCCGCGACCGCGTGCTGGCCGATGTGCTGGCCGGCAAGCGCCTGGGCAATGCCCTGGCCGAGGTCGGCGGCAAGAACAAGTTCGCCCTCAAGACCCGCGTCGAACGCCGCGCCGACGGCAAGCTGGTGCTCAATGGCAGCAAGTTCTACTCGACCGGCGCCTACCTGGCCGAGTGGATCTCGCTGACCGCCGCCAGCGAGGACGGTGGCGCCGGCGTGCTGCTGCACCGCGACACCCCCGGCCTGACCCTGGTCGATGACTGGGACGCCTTCGGCCAGCAGCATTCGGTGAGCGGCACGGTGAAGTTCGACGAGATCGTCCTCGACGAACGCTTCGTCACCTTGCGCAGCGGGCCGATGAAGCGCACCGGCCTGACCTTCCCGCAGATCCTTCACGCCGCCATCGACAGCGGCATCGCCGCCGGCGCCCTGCAGGCGGCGGTGGATTACCTGCGCGAGCACGCCCGGGCCTGGGTCGAGAGCGGCGTCGAGCAGGCCAGCGACGAGCCGCACATCATCCGCCAGGTCGGCGAGTACGCCGTGGCCCTGCGCGGCGCCGAGTCGGTGCTGCGCGAGGCGGCGCGGGTGTTTGACGCCCATGAGCGCGACCCGGCGGACAAGGCGCTGGAGGATGAGCTGATCCTCTCGGTGGCCACCGCCCGGGCGCATGCCGACGGCGCCGCGCTGAAGATCGCCAGTGACCTGTTCTCGCTGCTGGGGGCCAGCGCCTCGCTGAGCAAGTGGAACCTGGACCGGTTCTGGCGTGATGCCCGGGTGCACACCACCCATGACCCGATCCGCTGGCGCCTGCACAACGTCGGCAACTACTACCTCAACGGGGTGGATCCGGGGGAGTACACGGCGGTGCTCAATGCCAAGGAAGCGCAAGGCGCTACACGTCGCTGAGAGGCTGCGCCCTTGGCGCTGCTGCGCAGCCCTTTCGCGGCACAAGGCCGCTCCTACAGAGACCGCGCGATTCCTGTAGGAGCGGCCTTGTGCCGCGAAAGGGGCGCGCAGCGCCCCCGGCGACCTCGAAGACCTCCCGCCACCACCAGACCCGAGCCCTGCATGACCTCCAGACACCCCCTCCTGCGCGCCCTGGCCATCTACCGCGAGATGCCCTGGCGCTTCACCCTGGTCACCACCCTGTACATCGCCGGCAACCTGGGCCTGGCCTGGCAGCAATGGCTGATCGGCCACGCGGTCGACGATGTCGGCGCCGGCCGCGCCGTGACCCGCCTGGCCGACGGCAGCCTCGACGCCAGCCTGGGCTGGCACTGGCTGTGGACCCTGCTGGCCATCGCCCTGGCCCGCGGCCTGCTGCAGTACGCCGCCGCAGTGCTGTCGCTGGTGCTCAGCCAGGCCCTGCTGACGCGCCTGCGCGAACGCATTCTCGAACAGGTCCAGGCCCTGCACCTGGGCTACCACTGGCGCCATGGCATGGGCGAGCTGGTGACCCGCACCACTCGCGATGCCGACAAGGTGCGCGATGCGCTGATCACCTTCTGGCGACAGATCGTCGAGACGCCACTGGTGGTGCTGGCGGCGGTCGGCCTGCTGGGCTGGTACGACCCGCTGCTGGGCCTGGTGCCGTTGCTGCTGACCGGTACCGGGCTGTGGCTGTTCGTACGTCAGACCGAGCGCCTTGTCACCCTTGATCGGGCAGTTGCATCGGCGTATGACCAGGTCAGCCAGGATCTGGCCGAAGGTATCGGCGGCGTGCGGGTGATCAAGGCGTTCGGCCTTGAGCAACGGCGCATCGCTCGTTTCGCCGAGCAGGTGACACTGTTCAGCGGCCACGCCCGTGCGGCGCTGGCCTACGCCAGCTCGCGCATTCCGTTGCCGCAGGCGGTGGTCGCCCTCGGCCATGTATGGATCCTGGTGTACGGCGCCCACCAGGTGGCCGCCGGCCGCCTGGGCATCGGCGAGCTGGTGACCTCGCTGCTGGTAGCCACCACCCTGGTGTTCCGCATCGAAGGCATCGGCCGGGTCATGCAGACCTTCGCCGACGCCCGCGCCAGCGCCGAACGCATCTGGCAACTGCTCGACGAACGCCCCGCCATCATCAGCGGTCAGTGCGCACTGCCCGAAGGGCCGTTGGGCCTGAAGCTGGAGCAGGTGCGCGTACGTGCGCCGGATGCCGGCCGCGACCTGCTGCACGGCTGCTCGCTGCAACTGCGCCCCGGCGAGGTGGTGGCGCTGGTCGGCGCCACCGGCAGCGGCAAGAGCCTGCTGGCCAGCCTGCTGCCGCGCCTGGCCGAGGTGGACGGTGGCAGCGTGCGGGTCGGCAGCGACGCTCACGGCTGGCACGATGTGCGCGACCTCGACCTGGCGGCCTTACGCCGCCGGGTGCAGGTGCTGGCGCAGGAAAGCTTCCTGTTTTCCGACTCGCTCGCCGCCAACCTGCGCCTGGCCGCGCCCGACGCCAGCGACAGCGAGCTGCGCGAGGCCCTGCGCCAGGCCGCCGCCGAGGACGTGCTGGAGCGCCTGCCCCACGGCCTGGATACGCCACTGGGCGACCGTGGCGTGACCCTTTCCGGCGGCCAACGCCAGCGCCTGTGCCTGGCCCGCGCCCTACTCGGCGCGCCCGACATCCTGTGCCTGGACGACGCCACCAGCGCCCTGGACGCCCAGAGCGAGCGCCGCGTGCTCGACAACCTGCGCCGTCAACGCAGCCAGACCGGCCGTGCGCCGACCCTGCTGTTGATCACCAGCCGCCTGTCCACCCTGCTGCTGGCCGACCGCGTGCTGCTGCTCGACGGCGGGCGCATCAGCGCCAGCGGCAGCCACGCCGAGCTGACGGCGAACAACGCCCATTACCGCGACCTGCTGGGGATCGAGCATGGCTGAAAGCGATATCGACATCGAACAGCGCCTGGCCCGCCAGGCCCTCGACCGCGGCATGCTGGGCCGTTTGCTGCCGCTGCTGCGGCCGATCCGTGGGGCGATCCTGAGCGTGATCGGCCTGGAGCTGCTGCTGGTGTTCACCGTGTTCCTGCGGCCGTGGTTCGTCCGCGAGCTGCTCGACCGCGGGCTGATTCAGAACGCCGGCCACTGGCTGCTGGACGAGCGCCTGGTGCTGTGGCTCGGCCTGGGCCTGGCCGCCAGCTGGCTGGGCCGCTTCCTGCTGGCGGGCATCTCGCAGTTGATTGCTGGCGGTGCCGCCATCGGCGTGCTCAACACCCTGCGCGTGCAGGTGTTCGCCCATGTCCAGGCGCTGTCGGTGAGCTACTTCGACCAGACCCGCGCCGGGCGCATCATCGCCCGTGCCGACCGCGACGTCGACGCGCTGGAACCGTTGCTGGTGCAAGGCCCGCCGGAGCTGCTGGGCGCCCTGTTGCGCTGCGGCCTGGCCGGGGTGATGCTGTGGCGCATCGAGCCGAGCTTCTTCTACAGCCTGGCGGCCACCGTGCCACTGCTGGCACTGGCCACCTGGCGCTTCAAGCGGGTGTCGCAGCGCAACTGGGCCAAGGTCGCCGAGCAGCGCAGCCGCTTCACCGCGCACCTGGTCGAAAGCGTCAGCGGCGTGCGGCTGATCCAGCAGTGCGGGCGCGAGGCCAGCAACCAGCGGCGCTACCGGCAGCTGCTGGAGGTGTTCAACCAGGCGCTGATCCGCGGCAGCCTGCGCACCGGCTGGTTCGCGCCGTTCACCGCGCTGCTGGGCACGGCGGGCATGGCCGTGCTGTTGCTGGTGGGCGCCTTCGGCCTGGCCGAAGGCCGGGTGAGCGTCGGCCAGGTGGCCGAAAGCCTGTTCTACGTGTTCCTGTTCCTCGGCCCGCTGCAGGAGCTGTCGGACCTGTTCGAGCGCTACGCCACCGGCAGCGCCTCGGCGCAGCGCATCTTCCTGCTGCTCGACACCCGCGCCCAGGTGCTCGACCCCGCGCAACCACGGGCGCTGGGCCGGGCCCGTGGCCAGGTGGACTTCGCGCAGGTCGGCTTCGCCTACAACGCCAGCGCCCGCCCGGTGATCGACGGGCTCGAGCTGCATATCCCGGCGGGTGAAGTGCTGGCCATCGTCGGCCCCTCGGGGCATGGCAAGAGCACCCTGGTGCAGTTGCTCACGCGCTTCTATGACGTGCAACGCGGGGCGGTGAAGCTCGACGGCATCGACCTGCGCGAGCTGGCCCAGCACGACCTGAGGCGCAACGTCGGCGTGGTGCTGCAGGACAACGTGCTGTTCAGCGGCACCCTCCTCGACAACCTGCGCCTGGCCCGGCCCGGCGCCGACGACGCCCAACTGATCGCCGCCGCCCGCGAACTGGGTGCCGACGAGGTGCTGGAGCGCCTGCCGCTGGGCTACCACACCGAAGCCGGCCCGCTGGGCAGCCACCTGAGTCACGGTCAGCGCCAGCTGGTGTGCCTGGTGCGCGCCTATCTGGCCGACCCTGCGGTGCTGGTGCTCGACGAAGCGACCTCGGCGGTCGACGTGCACACCGAGCGGCGCATCCAGCAGGCGCTGCGCCGGCTGTGCCAGGGCCGCACGGCGATCATCATCGCCCACCGCCTGGCGACCATCCGCGACGCCGACCGGATCGCCGTGGTGCGCCATGGGCAGGTGGTCGAGCTGGGCCGGCATGCCGCGCTGGTGGAGGCCGGCGGGGTGTATGCAGGGTTGTACGCGGCGTATCTGCGCAGTGCCGGGGAGCAGGTTGGCGGAACCACGCAACCCGTGTAGGAGCGGCCTTGTGCCGCGAAAGGGCTGCACAGCAGCCCCAGGATCTCAGGGTAACGCACATATCGCCGGGGCTGCTGCGCAGCCCTTTCGCGGCACAAGGCCGCTCCTACAGGGAAATTGCGTTCCCCTGCTGCTCACCGGGCAACGGCTGCTGCCTGACTGCTGCCACAGCAGCACCCCACCCTTGCCACCCCACGCCGTTCCGGCCCTGCAGTGCCATGGCACAGCCGTTGCACCACCCTCCCCATCGACCACCTCCCCTTCAGGAGCCCCCATGACCACCGAATTCTTCTGGCGCCTGCCCCTGGGCACCGACGGCCCGCAACTCTCCACCGATCGCCACACCCGTGGCAACCCGCAGCACCGCCCGGGCCACATCGCCCCCGGCCGCCTGCCCGGCGGCGAGGCCGACGGCTTCACCTACATCGACTATATCGCCCAGGTGGCCAAGGCCGCCGAGCTGGCCGGTTTCGAAGGCGCCCTGCTGCCCACCGGCCCCGAGCCATGGATCGCCGCCGCGGCCCTGGCCCGCGAGACCCGGCGCATCCGCTTCCTGATCGCCTTCCAGGCCACCTGGACCCTGCCGGCCTACGCCGCGCAGCAGGCGGCGATCCTGCAGAACCTCAGCGGCGGGCGGCTGGACTGGAACATCATCACCGGCGGCAACCCGGCCAGCCAGCGCGCCAACGGCGACTTCCTCGAACACGACCTGCGCTACAAGCGCACCGGCGAATTCCTCGACGTGATCCAGGGCCTGTGGGCCAACGACAGCTTCTCCTACGAAGGCGACATCTACCGCCTGGAGCACGGCAGCCTGCCGCCGGGCCTGGCCCACGAGCGCAAGCCCGGGGTGTACTTCTCCGGCTTTTCCGACGTCGCGCTGGAGGTCGCCGCCCGCCACGCCGACGTCTACCTGAACTGGGCCGAGCCGATCGACAAGCTCAAGCCGCATCTCGAGCGGGTGCGCGAACTGGCCGACAAGCAGGGCCGCACGGTGCGTTTCGGCCTGCGCGTCGACCTATTCGCCCGCGAAACCGAAGAGCAGGCCTGGCGCGAGCTGCGCCAGCAGTTCGAACGCCTCGAAGGCAAAAGCAGCGCCATTGCCAAGGGTTTCGCCAGCGGCTCCGACTCGGTCGGCGGTGCGCGCCAGGCGGCCTATCACCAGCACCTGCAGGACTTCGACGAACTGAAGTTGGCGCGCAACCTGTGGGCCGGTTTCGCCAAGGCCAAACCCGGCCCGACCGTGGGCCTGGTGGGCAGCCACCAGAACATCGCCGAGCGCCTGGCCGAATACCGCGACGCCGGCTTCTCGACCTTCATCCTGGCGGCCAACCCGCACCTGGAAGAGGCCCTGCGCATCGGCCAGGAAGTCCTGCCGCTGGTGCAGCAGGCCGCCGCCACGCCGCTCAAGGCCAGCGCCTGAGGAGAACGACCATGAGCCAACCCCTCGACACCCTCTGGTACACCCGCTGTCCGGTGCCCACCGGCCTGGGCATCGCCGTGCAGCAAGGCTGGCTGCAGCAGGACCTGTCCGCCCTGGGTACCCGCGTGCAGTCGCTGCGCGAAGCCGACGAACAGGCCGTGCGCGAATCGCACTTCGACCACACGCTGCGCAATTCGGTGCGCCACGGCGGCAGCATCCCGGCGATCTGGGCCCGCGCCCAGGGCCGCGAGACCCGCGTGCTCGGCCTGTCCTGGGCCGACGAGGCGCAACTGATCCTGACCCGCCCGGACAGCGCCATCCACACGGTGCAGGACCTCAAGGGCCGGCGCTTCGGCCTGCCCGACTGGAGCGCGGCGCAGATCGACTTCACCCGCGCCCAGGCCCTGCGCGGCCTGGAAAACGCCCTGAAGCTGCACGGCCTGCAGGTGGGCGACCTGCAACTGGTCAACTACCGCTACCACGGCACCTTCAGCGACCGTCCGGTGCGCAATGTCGCCGGCACGCCGGTGTCCACCGGCCAGGGCGAGGGCCGCAACCTGGAGCTGGCCGGCCTGCTGCGCGGCGAGGTGGACGCGATCTTCCTCAAGGGCGCCAGCGCCGTGCAACTGGCCCACGCCTTCGGCCTGCGCACCGTGATCGACACCGGCAGCCACCCCGACCCGCTGATCCGCAGCAACAACGGCACGCCGCGCACGCTGGCGGTGGACAGCCATCTGCTCGAACGGCACCCGCAGGTGGCCCGCACGCTGCTGTCCAGCGTGCTGCGCGCCGAGCACTGGGCGCAGCAGCACCCGGACGAGACCCGTCGCTACCTCGCCCGCGAAACCAACAGCAGCGAATACTGGGTCGGCGTGGCCTATGGCAATGACGCCCACCTGCGCCTGCGCACCGCCCTGGACGAACAGGCCATCGACGCGCTGCAGGACTTCGTGCAGTTCCTCGCGCGCTGGCGCTTCATCCCGGCCAGCTTCGCGGTGCGCGACTGGATCGACCGGCAGCCGCTGGACGCGCTGCTTGCCGCCCCTTCTGCCATGGACAGGAAACCCGTCGCCTTATGAGCAAGCCCCTGGAAACCCTCTGGTACACCCACAGCCCGGTACCCACCGGCCTTGGCATCGCCGTGCAGTCCGGGCGCCTGGCCCAGGCCTTCGCGCCGTTCGGCACGCGCATCCAGTCGCTGCGCGAGTCCAGCGAGCGCGAGGTGCGCGAGGCCCACTACGACCACCACCTGCAGAACTCGGTGCGCCACGGCGGCAGCATCCCGGCGATCTGGGCCTACGCCAGCGGCGTCGAGACCCGGGTGCTGGGGCTGAGCTGGATCGACGAGGTACAGCTGATCCTCACCACTGAAGAAAGCGGCGTACGCGGCATCCGCGACCTGAAGAACCGCCGCTTCGGCCTGCCCAAGTGGGCCAACGTGCAGATCGATTTCACCCGCGCCCAGGCCCTGCGCGGCCTGGAGAACGCGCTCAAGCTCGAAGGCCTGAACGTGGCCGACGTCGAGCTGGTCGACTACCCCTACGGCGGCACCTACAGCGATGAACCCAAGCAGCATTTGTACGGCTCGGAGGTGGCACTGGACACCCGCCGCGTGAGTCGGCGCAACAACGAGCTGATCGGCCTGCTGCGCGGCGACATCGACGCGATCTTCCTCAAGGGCGCCCACGCGGTGCAACTGGCCCACGAGTTCGGCCTGCGGGTGGTGGTCGACACCGGCAGCCACCCCGACCCGCTGATCCGCAGCAACAACGGCACGCCACGCACGCTGACAGTGGACACCCACCTGCTGCACGAGCATTTCGAGGCCAGCCGCACCCTGGTCGACACCGTACTGCGCACCGAGCAATGGGCTTGGGCCAACCCCGAGGACACCCGGCGCTTTCTCGCCCGCGAGCTGAACACCAGCGAGTACTGGGTGGCGGCGGCCTATGGCGAGGATGCCCACCGGCGCCTGCGCACGGCGCTGGATGGCCGCTCCATCGCGGCGTTGCAGGACTTCAGCGAATTCCTTCATCGCTGGGGGTTCATCCCGCGGCGCATCGATGTGCGCGAGTGGATCGATTCGAGCGTGCTGGAGCAGGTGATCGGCTCCACCTCGCGATTGGCTGTCTGATCGCATCACGGGGGCGTGGGAGCGGGCTTGCCCCGCGATTGGGGCGGCCCTGCTGCCCCAGCAACACCCGCCAAACACCCCACTGCTGCAGCATCCGCACCGACCGCTTGAAAGACCAATAAATACGAATAAAAACAGTGTATTACGAGCTTGGCACAGTCCCTGCTCTGTCCTCCCCAACAACGCGTTCACTCGGGGAGATTCCACATGCACCAGCGCCATCCACTAGCCCGCCAGATCAGCCTCGCGCTACTGCTCGGCAGCACCGCCAGCCACACCTTCGCCGCCGACGAGAACAAGACCGAGCCGGCCCTGGAGACCGTCACCGTCACCGCCCAGCACCGCGAACAGACCCTGCAGGAAGTGCCGGTGGCCGTATCGGCGATCAAGGGCACGCAACTGGTCGCCGACGGCGTGCGCTCGATGGGCGACATCACCACCTTCGTGCCCAACGCCTCGGCCAAGAACCCCGACGGCGACGGCCGCCCGCGCTGGTACATCCGTGGCCTGGGCACCGGCGACACCGGTGCGGCGACGGTCTACCCGGTGGGCATCTACGCCGACGACGTCTACCTCAACGCGCCCATCGCCGGCGGCGGTCCGCTGTTCGACCTGGAGCGCATCGAGATCCTGCGCGGCCCGCAGGGCACCCTGTACGGCAAGAACACCACCGCCGGCGCGGTCAACGTGATCTCGAAGAAACCGACCTTCGACACCGACGGCTATGGCACGGTCGGCTTCGGCAGCAAGAACGAGCGCATCCTCAACGGCGCCCTCGGCGGTACCCTGGTGGACGACAAATTGGCCGGCCGGGTGTCGCTGTACTCCGAGGAACGCGACGGTTTCCAGCACAACGACTTCGACGGCAACACCTACGGCGACGTCAACAAGAAGGCCGTGCGCCTGCAATTCCTCGCCCAGCTCAACCCGGACCTGGACGCCCTGCTGAAGATCCACAGCCGCCAGTTCAAGGGCGACGGCAGCAACGGCTCGCTGCCGGTGGGCAGCTACTACAACGTCGGCTACCAGCGCCCCAATGGCCGCGACATCTCGCTCAACGTCAACGAGGACTACCGCCTCGACCACGACGGCGCCTCGCTGACCTTCAACTGGTACCTGGGCGACTACACCCTGACTTCGATCAGCGCCTACGACGACATCCGCAACCGCTCCACCACCGACGCCGACTACACCCCCTACGAGGTCAATGGCGCCTCGATTACCGACAACCGTTATCGCCAGTGGTCCCAGGAACTGCGCCTGGCCTCGCCGGAGGACCGTTCTCTGCACTGGCTGCTCGGCGCCCACTACTTCCACGAAGACCTCGACAGCGCCTCGCAGCGCATCGTCACCCCGGGCCCGACACCCAACGGCAGCGGCTCCAACCAGGTCGGCAGCACGGCGTTTCGCGACCTGGGCTTCGACCATCGCACCGACAGCTACGCGCTGTTCGGCAACGTCACCTACGACTTCACCGACGACTTCAGCGTGACCGGCGGCCTGCGCTGGACCCAGGAGAAGAAGGACATCGACCTGGACCTGGTGCAGCTGACCCGCGCCAGCGCCAACGGCCCGCTGATCCCCATCGCCGGCGTTGGCAGCAACGGCAACCGCCAGCAGGACAAGACCTGGGAAGCCTGGACCTACGACCTGACCCCGGAATACCGCATCAACGACAACCTGCGGGTGTTCTTCCGCTATGCCCATGGCTTCCGTTCCGGCGGTTTCAACACGGGGCTTTCCACCAGCCTGGCGCAGCTGACCACGGTCGATCCGGAAGAACTGGACGCCTACGAGCTGGGGCTCAAGTCCGAGTGGTTCGACCGGCGCCTGACGGTCAACGCCAACGTCTTCTACTACGACTACTCGGACATCCAGGTAAACCTGCTGACGGTCAACAACGGCGTGCTCACCACCGCCCTGACCAACGGCGCCAAGGGCAAGGTCAAGGGCGCCGAGCTTGAGATCGAGGGTCAGCCCACCGAACGCCTGCACCTGCGCGCGGCCGTGTCGTTCCTCGACACCGAGTACACCGATTTCAAGAACACCAACCCCACCACCGGCGCGGTGACCGGCGACTACAGCGGCAACAGCTTCGTGCGCTCGCCGCGCAACGTGGTGTCGCTGGGCGCTGACTACACCCTGCCATTGGACGTGCCCGGGCGCGTGGTGGCCGGTGGCGACGTGAGTTTCCGCGACAAGGAGTACTTCCTCGCCGACCGCCAGAGCAGTGCCGACGAGACCCTCAGCCAGCCGCACTACACCCTGGCCAATGCGCGCCTGAGCTGGTTCAGCGCCGACGACAAGCTCAGCGTCACCGGCTTCGTCAACAACCTCACCGACCGCCGCTACCAGGTGCATGGCCGGCCCAACGGCGGTGCCGGGCAGTACGTGATCACCTACGGCGACCCGCGCACCGTGGGGATGAGCGTTACCAGCCGGTTCTGATTTTTCTGCCCCCTGGGGCTGCTGCGCAGCCCTTTCGCGGCACAAGGCCGCTCCTACAGGGTTTGCGCGGCCCCTGTAGGAGCGGCCTTGCGCCGCGAAAGGGCCTCGCAGAGGCCCCATTGCCCTTCAAAAGGACAGCCCCATGCCCCACCACACCCCCTTGGCCCTGAGCCTGGCCATCGGCAGCCTCGCCGTGCCCGCGCTGGCCGCCGAACCCACCGACCGCCTCGACACCGTGGTCGTGGTCGGCACCCACCGCAGCGACCTCACCGCCCTGCAAAGCGCCGCCCCGGTGGACGTGCTCAGCGGCGAAAAGCTCCAGGAAACCGGCGCCCAGGACCTGTCCGGCGCCCTCACCGCGCTGTCGCCCTCGTTCAACTACCCGCAGTCGCCCCAGGGCGCCTTCGCCGGTTCCATCGCCCAGGGCGCCTCGCTGCGCGGCCTGGCCTCCGACCAGGTGCTGGTGCTGGTCAACGGCAAGCGCCGCCACACCAGCGCCAACGTCACCCGCCAGGGCCTGGCCAACGGCCGCGGCGCGGCGGCGGTGGACCTGAGCCTGATTCCGCTGGCGGCGGTCGAGCGGGTGGAGATCCTGCGCGACGGCGCCGCCGCCCAGTACGGTTCGGACGCCATCGCCGGGGTGATCAACATCGTGCTCAAGGAGCGCGACGAAGGCGGCAACCTCGGCTACCGCTTCGGCGGCTACGACAAGGGCGACGGCCTGCAGCGCAAGCTCAGCGGCTGGAAAGGCTTCGCCCTGCCCAACGACGGTTTCCTCACCCTGGCCTTCGACGCCGGCAGCCAGGACCCGGCCAGCGACACCCGCGACGACAACCGGATCTTCTACCCCGGCTCCACCAGCACCAACACTGCGCGTGAGCAGAACAACCGCTACCGCAACTGGCGCTGGGGCTCGGGCAATGTCTCGGACCAGTACAACTTCACCGCCAACGCCGAAATGGGCCTGGGCGATGGCCTGAGCGCCTATGGCCTGGCCACCTACGCGCACAAGAACACCGACGCCGAGAACTTCTTCGACCCGCCCACCACCCTGCGCAGCAATTACGGCAGCGTGGCCCTGGCGCGCTACCCGGACGGGCGCCTGCCGATCACCCGCTACGGCCTGGAGGACTACGCCGTCACCGGCGGCCTGCGCTACGAGGACGAGACCCTCGGGCACTTCGACCTGGCCCTGAACCATGGCAACAACCGCGTCGACTCCACCGACCGCGATGCCATCAACCCCAGCTGGGGCACGGCCAGCGCCTCGACGATCTACACCGGCCGGCGCGAGGCCGACCAGACCAACCTGACCCTGGACTGGACCCGCGACTTCGCCACCGACCTGCTGTTCAAGCCACTGACGGTGTCCGCCGGCCTGGCCTGGCGCGAGGAGAACTACCAGCTCAGCGCCGGTGACGCACAGGGCTGGCAGAACGGGCCGCTGTTCAACACCGTCGACCCGCTGACCGGGCGACGCATCCCCGGCTACTACTCGGGCATCACCCAGGTCGACGCCGCCTCCCTCGACCGCCGGGTGATCGGCGCCTACTTCGACCTCGAAGGGCAGATCACCGAGCAATTCCAGGCCGGTTTCGCCCTGCGCAGCGAGCACTACTCCGACTTCGGCGACACCACCAACGGCAAGCTGTCGCTGCGCTACGACTTCACCCCCGAGATCGCCGCCCGGGCCAGCGCCAGCACCGGCTACCGCGCACCGTCCCTGGTGCAGTCGGGGCTGTCGTCGTTCAGCGTGCAGGTGGTCGAGCAACCGCCGGGTAGCGGCAACTGGGTCGAGGTGCAACAGCGCACCCTGCGCGCCGACAGCCCCGAAGCGCAACTGCTGGGCGGCAAGGCGCTCAAGCCCGAGGAGTCGACCAACTTCTCGGTCGGCCTGGTGTGGCGCCCGCTGGCCAACGCGTCGCTGACCGTCGACGCCTATCGCATCGACATCGACAACCGCATCACCCTGTCCGACCAACTGCCGGCGTCGGTGGTCGGGCCGATCTTCGCCGGCACGCCCTACGCCAATATCCAGAGCGCGGCGTTCTACAGCAACATCGCCGACACCCGCACCGACGGCATCGAACTGGCCGGGCACTACCAGCTCGACCTCGGCGCCTGGGGCCGGCTGGACCTCAACGGCGGCTATGCCCGCACCAACACCCGCATCACCGGGCTGGACGATGTCGGCGGCATTGCCGGCAACCAGATCATCGGCCGCAACACCCAGGGGCTGATCGAGGACGGCACGCCCAAGGACAAGCTGATCCTGAGCGCCAACTGGCAGTACCAGGGCTGGAGCGTGACCGTGGCCCAGCGCCGCTACGGCCAGTGGCAGAACCGCAACGCCGCCAACCCGGCGCTGGACCAGACCTTCGGCGCGCAGTGGGTGACCGACCTGGACGTGGCCTACCGTTTCGGGCTGGGGCTGACCTTGTCGGTGGGTGCGATCAACCTGTTCGACAGCCACCCCGACAAGCTCGAGGGCGCGCAGCTGTATGGTGTGCAGAAGTATTCGATCACCAGCCCCGAAGGGGCGCAGGGGGCGTTCTACTACACCAGCCTGAGTTATGACTTTTGAGCGGGTGTGGGGGGGCTGGTGCCAGGCGATAGTCTTGCAGCGCTCTCGAGATCGAGCGCCGCCCGCGCGGCGCATCGCGGCACAAGGCCGCTCCTACATCTGTTTCGGGCCAGTCAATCCTGTGCCATCACCTGGTACGCCTTGTGAGTACGGCGCGGTTTCAGCGTGGGCACAAAGGCAGGCAACCATGGCCTGACAGGTTCGGCACGTTGCAACAAATGTAGGAGCGGCCTTGTGCCGCGATGCGCCGCGCGGGCGGCGCTCGATCGCATAGGCGCTACAACTCTCTCGCCAAACACATCGCCCTCCCTCAAGACGCGAGGATAAAGTCCGCCACCGTCACACTGGTCGCATCCCCCACCCCGACCAGGCGGATGGAGTCAGGCCCCCCGAAACTGACCAGCGTATCGGCGCCCACATCGGCAATGCTGACACTGACGGCAAAGCTCGCCGCGGTAATGCTCAGCGCCGTGATATCCAGCCGGTCCTGCCCCCCTGCCGGGGCGGCGTCGAAGCCGAACACCTGGTCGGTGCCGAAGCCTGCCGCGAACTGGAAGATATCGTTGCCGTCGTTGGCCACCAGCGAGTCGTTGCCGGCACCACCGCTGACGATGTCGTCACCGGCCCCGCCATTGACGAAGTCGTTGCCGTTGCCGCCCTGCACGACATCGTTGCCGCCACCGCCCAGCACCGTGTCGTTGCCGTCGCCGCCGACCACCACATCGATGCCGACACCACCGTCGAGGTTGTCGTTGCCCGCTCCGGCCAGCAGCGTGTCGTTGCCGACACCGCCGTTGAGCGTGTCATCGCCCTCCCCTGCGTCGAGACTGTCGTCGCCGCCACCCCCGTTCAGGCTGTCGGCGCCGAGGCCACCGATCAGCTGGTCGTTGCCGGCATCGCCGTTGAGCGTGTCGTTGCCGGCGTTGCCGACCAGGGTGTCGTTGCCGCCGTCGCCACTGAGGGTGTCGTTGCCGGCACCACCGGTGATGACGTTGTTCAGCCCGTTGCCGCTGCCGATGAAGTTGCCGACGCCGGTGTAGGTCAGGTTCTCGACGTTGGCGCTCAGGCTGTAGCTGGCCAGCGCGGTCAGCACGGTGTCGATGCCGCCACCACCCGCCTCGACCACCACATCCGAGGTGGAGTCGACGATATAGGTGTCGTTGCCGGCACCGCCCACCATCCGGTCACCGCCGGCACCGCCATCGAGCTGGTCATTGCCGGCCCCGCCGGTGAGGGTGTTGGCCAGCGTGTTGCCGAAGCCTGTGAAGTTGCCGCTGCCAGTGAAGGTGAGGTTCTCGATGTTGGCGCCGAGCTGATAGCTGAGCAGGCTGGTCTGCACCAGGTCGGTACCACCCCCAGCCGCCTCGACAACGCTGTCGCCGGCATTGTCGACCACGAAGGTGTCGTTGCCGAGGCCGCCGTCCATGGCATCCGCGCCAAGGCCACCGTTGAGGGTGTCGTTGCCGTCCTCGCCGAACAGCAAGTCAGCGTCGTCACCGCCGTTGAGGATGTCGTTGCCCGCCCCACCGAACAGCTGGTCCACCGCGCCCAGGCCATTGAGCGTGTCGTTGCCGCCCAGGCCGCGCAGCACATCGTTGCCAGCGCCGCCGGTGAGTGTGTTCGCCGCATTGGTGCCCACCAGGGTGACGCCGGTCAGCAGGCGCACCGCCGTGGTCGCGGCGGAGGTCACGGTTTCCTGGGCGCCGAAGCCGTCGGTGTAGCGCACGATCACCCGCAGTTGCTGGTTGCCCTGGGCGAAGCCCGGGGTGTAGCTCGCCGTGGTGGCGCCGGCGATGTCGACGAAGATGCCGCCCACGCCCTGCTGCCACTGGAAGCTGAAGGCGCCCAGCCCGTCGAGGTCGGCGATGCCGGCGGTCGAGGCGGTCAGCAACTGCCCCTGGTCCGGCGTGGTGTCGCTGATAAGCACCGTGCCGGTCGGCGCGTCGTTGACGTTGGCCACCGGGCCGAGGATGTCGGAGGCGGCGCGCTCGGCCACGCCGAAGGTGTCCACGTAGCCCACCTGCACCCGGACATGCTGGCCGACCTGGGGCTGGCCAAGGGTGAAGGTACTGGCGGTGGCACCGGCGATATCGACCCAGCCCGCGCCGTTGTTCATCTGCCACTGGAAGGTGAACGGCGCGCTGCCGATGCCGTCGGCGTCGACGATGGTCGCCGGGTTGGCGCTCAGCACCTGGTTCTGCACCAGCAGCCCGGCCACGGCGGGCCCGCTGCTGGGCGCGCTGTTGGCCGAGGAGTCGACGATCTCCAGGGTGCCCTTGGCGTCCTGGTACACCGCCCGCACGCGGATGTTCAGGCCGGCGACATCGTCCGCCACCCGGTAGGTGCTGCCGATCGCCCGCGAGACCTCGCCGGCGGCGACGAAGGTAATGTCCTCGTAGACGCCCGTGCCGGGAATGTTCTCCACCTGCCAGTAGTAGGCCACCGGCCCGCTCAGCGCGCCGCTGGGGTTGCTCGCGCCCTGGTTGTCGGCGTCATGCACCGCCAGGTCGCTGACCCGCAGCAACTGCCCGGCCACGGGCGTGTCATCGCGCAGACCGGTGGCATCGTCGACGATCGCCAGGTGGCCGCTGGGGCCGTTGTTCAGCGCGCTGCCCACGCCGGAAGCCTGGGCGCCGTCGGCGAACTGCAGACGCTCGATGCCGGTCAGGCGATCGACGCCGTCGCGTCCGACCACCGTGTCGGTGACGATCACCGTGTTGCCTTCGACGACGATGCGGTAGTCCGTGGCGATGCCGGAGAACAGCGCGGTGTCGTACTGGTCGGTACCACTGAGGATCTCCCGCACGATCACCAGCTGGCCGGGGTTGTAGGTGCCCTTGAGCATCAGCGGCACCATCGGCTCCATGCTGTCGAACGAGGCGATTTCCGGCCCGCTGCCGTCGCTGTTGGCACGCACGCTGATGCGCACGTTCAGCCACTTGTCGCCGTCGAGGATATCGTCGCCGCCACGCCCTTCGATCAGGTCGCTGCCACTGCCGCCGAGGATGATGTTGCCACCGTCGTAGAAGGTCGCGCCAACAGGCAGCAGCCCGGCCAGGCCGTTGATCAGGCTGATGTTGGTGAGCACGCTGCCGGTGGCCCCGGCGGTCGGCAGCGAGGTGGCGTCCTCGTTGTCGCCGCGCAGGAAGTCACCGTGCGCCGAGCCCGACAGGCCTTCCATGATGTCGAAGCGCACCAGCGCCGAAGCCCCCGAGCCCGGTACCGGCGGCACATCGAAGAAGCGGTCGCTGTAGTCGACGGTCACGCCCTGGGCCAGCCCCTTGAAGGTCGCCCAGTCATAGCCGGAGCCGCCGATGTAGCGATCGCCGAAACCGAGGCTGCCGACCATGATGTCGTCGCCGCCTTCACCGTTGAACTTGTCGTTCTCGTTGCCGCCGACGAACACGTCGTTGCCGATCACCGGATCGTTGCCGAGAGGGTCGAAGTTGTCGCCGGGGGCGCCGTCCGAGGTGCCCTTCTCGATCCAGTCGTCGCCTTCGTTGCCCATGTCCTGCTCGTTGGCCTTGCTGCCGAGGATGAAGTCGTTGCCCTGGCCGCCGATGGCCTCGGAAGCATCCTCGCCGGTGACGATGAAGTCATTGCCGAAGCCGCCGATGATCAGGTTGACGCCATTGCCGCCATGCAGCACATCGTTGCCGTCGCCGCCCTGGATGTTGTCGTCGCCGCCCATGTCGCTGATGATGTCGTCGCCGGCACCGCCGCGCAGCTGGTCGTTGCCGTAGCCGCCTTCGATACGGTCGTTGCCGCCGTCGCCCCAGACCGTGTCGTCGCCTTCGCTGGAGACGAGGATGTCGTCGCCCTGGGTGCCGCCCAGCACGATGTGCTGGTCACCGGCATAGCGGATGTAGTTGCTGTCGGGCCCTTCGGTCAGCGGGCTGTCGCGGAACACCACCTGCTGGCCGTTGTCGCCGAGCGGGTCGGCGTTGCCCAAGCCGTCGTTGTACTGCTTGCTGCGGTCCAGCTCCAGGTAGAACCCGGGGTCGGAGAACACCAGGCCCGGCAGGTGCGTGGCCGAAGTGTTGGCCATGATCAGCTTGGCGAACGAGTTGCTTTCCAGCTCGGCGTTCATTGACAGGCCGGCGGTGCGCTCCAGGTAGTAGAAGCGGTCACCGTCCTGCAGTTTCTCCAGCTGGTTCTCGAACACGAAGTTGAAGGTGCTGCCGAGCATGCCGCCGAACGGGGTCTTGGCCTCGGCCAGGCCGCCGATCCACAGGTCGATGGCATCGACGCCGGTCACGGTCACGCCCTTGAGGTCATCGACAGTGCCCAGCACCCCGTCCTTGCCCGCCAGCGTCACGTTGGCCCAGCTGCCGCTGCCGTTGAGGAAGTCCAGGCGGTCGGACGGCGCGTCCGCGCCACCGAACACCAGGGCCAGGGCCGCGGCGCGCTTGCCGTCGAGGGTGGTGGCCGAGGTGATGGAGCCGTGGGTGCCGTAGGCGGCGATGAAGTTGATCAAGGACTCCGGGTGCTTGAGGTGCTGCACCAGGTCGACCCAGCTGGTGTACGGCTTGAGCTGGGTATCGCCGGTCTGCCCGAAGATGTCGCGGCGCACGGCGTTGAGCGAGGGGATGCCGACATCGCGGCCACGGGCGATGTTGATCGCCGGCAGGTCCAGCGGCAGGCCGAGCAGGTTGTTGCGCAGCGCCTCGGTGACGAACTCGTCGATCTCGTTGCCGGCCTGGCGGGTCACCCCGCGCACGATGGCACTGGTTGCCTCCTCGGGGGTCACGCCGCTGGCGGCGTAGGCCAGCGGGTTGAGGAACGCCGCGATCAGGCCCATCTGCTGCTCGGGGTTGGCGCTGGCCGGATCGCCGATCACCTTGAAGTCGATGTCGAAGCGGTCGACGGTCTCGGTCAGCATCGAGTGGCCGAAGCGGTACACGGTGTGCGCGAACTCGGCGACGATCGAGGCATCGAGGTCGACGTCGTAGACCTGGGTCGGGGCGAAGAACAGGTCGACGCGCGGCTGGATGGTCCGGGCGAACTCCTCGAACACCAGGTGCTGGTACTGCATCTCGGTGCCGAACTTGGCCGCCTGGAACAGTCGCTCGCCGCTCCACACCAGGGCGTCGATCTCGGCCTGGCTGACGGGCAAGGCGCTGACCGGGGTCAGCAGCCACTCGTTGAGGAAGGCCAGGTCGCCCGAGTCGAGCACGGTGTCCTGGGTCTGCGCCACCAGCCGGTTGTGCTCTGAGTGGAAGATCGCATGCACGGCGGTCAGGCCGATGTTCTCGTTGACCCGGCCATCGCCGGCGATGTAGTGGGCGTCCAGCAGTTCGTTGTCGTAGGCCAGGTTGGCACCGGTGTGCGGATTGACCGGCACGGCGTTGCCGGTGGCGCTGTCGGCATCCGGCGCGAGCACGCCACCGATGGATACCGGCACGGCATTGTGAGCGATGTCGGCAAGGAACTGATGGCCGGTGCGCACGGCATTGGTCAGGTCGATCGGCGCCAACGGGTTGCCTTCGACCAGCACATCATCGGCGGTGCCGCCCAAGCCGTCGGCGCCCTTCATCACCACCATCGGATAGCCATGCGGCCCCTTGATGAAGTTGCCGTAGGCATCGGTGGCCAGCAGCGGCACGTTGTCGACGTCGGCGTCGGTCAGGTGGATGCCGAGGATGTCGTTGGCCTGGGCCTTGACCACCTTCCAGGTGGCCATGCCACCGATCTCGCTGTCGTCAGCGGTGCCGAACTTGCCGTCGGCGCCCAGGTCGCGGTTGGTGATAAGCCGGCCGGTGGCGATGGGGCCGCTGGCGCTGAGCTGGTAGCCGCGCAGGAACACCTGGTGCGAGGGGTGCGAGCTGTAGGTCTGGTTCTGGTCGACGAACGGCGTGGTGGTGTTGGTGTGCTCGTGAATGTCGTCGGCGTTGCCGAGGATGCCGTCCGGCCCCGGCAGGTTGGTGGCCCGGGTCAGCACCATGAAGTTGGCGGCGCCGCCCGGCACGTACAGCGGGTCGTCCGGCTGCAGGGGAATGAAGATGGTTCCCGAACCGCCCTTGGTGACCAGGTCCAGGCCGTGGTCGAAGAATTGGCCGAAGAAGGTCATCCAGGCGTTGAACGGCGCCGACAGCCCGGCATCCGCCGAGGTGTTCTCGAACAGGAAGACATCATGGTCGTCGCCGGTGCCGAACTGGCCGTCCATGCCGGGGCTGGCGACGACCCGCACACCGTCCTTGAGCTGGTCGTCGTTGCCCGGCGTGCCGAAGTCCAGCACGCCGTTGGCGCCGGGGTCGTAGGCGCTGGCGTAGGCCGCCGGGTTGTTCGAGGTCTGGTCGACGATCAGGTTGCTGATGGTGCGCGGCTCTGAGTCGAACACGTAACCGCTGGTCTGCTGGTACGACGAGCCGGGGATGGCCGGCGAGCCGGGGCCGAAGAACCCGGCGGGCGCGCCCTCGGCGGTATTGAACACCGGGTCGGTCAGGCGCGGGAAGACATTGTCGGCGGCGCCATACTCGGTATGGTCATGGCCATTGAGGTTCATCAGGTTGTTGTTAGAGCCGTCGACCGCGCGCAGGCCCAAGGGCGCGCGGATGTTGGGGATCAGCGAGAGGATGTCCTGCCCGGCGGCATCCGCTTCGGCGATCTTGATCTGGGCGAGGATGAAGTTGAGGTCGGAACGGACCATGTGCAGGCCCTCGCCCCCCGCGCTGGCATCGACCACCGGCGTCGGCGCGGTCGGCACCACCGGCGCGCCGGCCTCGACCACGGTGGTGGGCGCGCTGAACAGCACCTCGGTGGTGCCGTGGGCGTCCTGGTAGATCGCCTTGACCCGCAGCGACAGGCCGACCAGGTCCGGCGACACCTTGAACGCGGTGCCATCGGCGCTCTGGAACGCCAGGTCGCCGGCCGGCAGCAGGATGATGTCCTCGAACACACCGCTGCCGGGGTCGGCCTCGAACTGCCAGTAGTAGGACACCGAAGCATTGGCCAGGGTGCCCAGCGGGTTGCCCGCCGTGACGTTGTCGCCGTCGCGCACCCCGGCCATGCTCACGCTGAGGATATCGCCCACGGTGATCGCGCCACCGTTGCCGTCACTGAGGTTCGGGCTGCCGGTCGGCTGCGCGTTCAGCCCCGGCACCAGCACGCGCTGGGCATCGGCGAACTGCAGGCGCTCGATGTGCAGCAGGGTATCGGTGCCGTCACGCCCGGCCACGGTATCGGCCACGGTCCACACATCGTCCGCCAGGTCGGCGGTGCCGCGGGTGTCCTGGGTCACCACGTACTCGGCCTGCACCCCGGAGAACACCGCGGTGTCGAAGGCCGCGCCGCCAGTCGAGGTGCCGGGCAGGATTTCCCGGATGGCCTTGAGCTGGCCGGGGTTGTAGGTGCGGTCGAGCATGAACGGGATCATCTCGACCATGCTGTCGAAACTGGCGATTTCTGGCCCGGTGTGGTCGAGGTCATCGGCGGCGTAGACCGCGATACGCACGTTGAGCCACTTGTCGCCGTCGATCAGGTCGTCGCCGCCACGGCCCTCGATCAGGTCGCTGCCATTGCCGCCCAGCAGGATGTTGCCGGTGGCAAAGCCGGTGGTCGGCAGCCCGGCGTCGGCGAGGAACTGCGCCAAGCCGCGGATCAGCGCGACATTGCTCAGGGCGCTGCCGGTGGTGCCGCCATGGTTGAGGATGGTGACCGCATCGACGTCGTCGCCCTTGAGCACGTCGGCAAAGCGCGAACCGGACAGCCCCTCGACCTCGGCGAAGCGATCGAGGATCGACGCTGGCGAAGCGCCGACCGGGTTGAACACCCCGGCGTTCTGGTTCGGCGCGTTGCCATGGGGCTGCGCCAGCGCGGCCAGGCTCAGGTCGGCGGTGACGCCGACCTGGTCGTTCTTGTAGGTGATCCAGTCGAAGCCGGACATGCCGTCCATCTTGTCCTGGGCATCGCTGCCGACAAAGATGTCGTCGCCGCCCTCGCCGATCATTTCGTCGAAGCCGCCGCCCCCGACGAAGATGTCGTTGCCCACCACTTCATCGGTAAGCAGCGGCGCGAAGTTGTCGCCCGGCGCGCCGTCCTGGGTGCCCTTCTCGATCCAGTCATCGCCTTCGTTGCCGGTGGGCGGCAGGTTGGTCTTGGCGCCGAGGATGAAGTCATCGCCCTGGCCGCCGAAGGTGGTGCTGATGTCCTCGGTGGTGATGATGAAGTCCTGGCCGTCGCCGCCGAGGATCAGGTTGCCGGCGGCGAGCATGCTGCCGGCGACGATCACGTCGTTGCCGGCGTTACCTTCCAGGCGGTTGTCGCCGAACGAATCGGTGATGATGTCGTCGCCTGCGCCACCGAGCACGGCATCGTTGCCGGCGCCGCCCTCGAGGTAGTCGTTGCCGCCATCGCCATAGAGCGTGTCGTCGCCTTCGCCGGAAAGGATGATGTCATCACCCGAGGTACCGCCGAGCACCACGTGGTCCTCGCCGGTGTAGTGCAGGTAGTTGTCGTCCGGCCCGACGGTGTCGGGGTTGTCGCGAATGACCAGCGGCACGATCTCCACGCCGTTGATCTCGATCCCTCCGGTGGGGTCGGCGCGACCGTCGCCGCCAAGACCGGTGAACTGGTTGGCCTGGTTGACCTCGAGGGTGAAGGTCGGGGTGAGGAACACGGTGTTGGACAGGTGGGTGACATCGGAGTTGGCCATGATCAGCTTGGCGAACGAGTTGTTCTCCAGCTCAGCGCCGAAGTTAAGGCCCGCGGTACGCGACAGGTAATAGAAGCGGTCGCCGTTCTGCAGGGCCTCCAGCTGGGTCTCGAAGACGAAGTTGAAGGACGAGCCGAGCATGCCGCCGAAAGGCATCTTCTGCTCGGCCAAACCGCCGACCCAGAAGTCGATGGCGTCGACCCCGGTCACCGTCACCCCGCTCAGGTCGTCCGCGGTGCCCAGCACGCCATCCTTGCCGGCCTTGGTCACGTTGGCCCAGGCGCCGCTGCCGTTGAGGAAGTCCAGGCGGTCGGACGGCGCGCCGCTGCCGCCCAGCACCAGGGCCAGGGCGGCGGCGCGCTTGTCGGCCAGGGTGGTTGCCGAGGTGATCGAGGCGTGCGTGCCGTAGGCGGCGATGAAGTTGACCAGCGACGCGGGGTGCTTGAGGTGGTCGGCAAAGTCGACCCAGCTGATGTAGGGCTTGAGCTGGCTGTCGCCGGTCATGGCGTAGAACTCGCGGCGCGACTCGTTGAGCGAGGGGATGCCGGTGTCGCGGCCACGGGCCAGGTTCAGCGCCGGCAGGTCCAGGGGCAGGCCGAGCAGGTTGTTGCGCAGCGCCTCGGTGACGAATTCGTCGATCTCGTTGCCGAGCTGGCGGGTCACGCCACGGATGATCGCCCCGGCCGCTTCATCGGCGGTGGCGCCGCTGCCGGCGAAGGCCAGCGGGTTGAGAAAGGCGGCGATCAGGCCCAGTTGCTGGTCCGGGTTGTCCGGGTCGCTGAGGATCGGGTTGAACGCCGGGTCGAAGCGGTCGACGGTCTCGGTCAGCATCGAGTGGCCGAAGCGGTACACCACATGGGCGAACTCGGCGAGGATCGCCGGGTTGATCGAGGTGTCATAGCCGCTGGGGGCGAGGAACTCGTCGATCTGTGGCTGGATGGTGCGGGCGAACTCCTCGAACACCAGGTGCTGGTACTGCATCTCGGTGCCGAACCTGGCCGCCTGGAACAGGCGTTCGCCATTCCACACCAGCGCCGCCACCTCGGCGGGCGTGGCGGGCAAGGCGGCCACATCGTCGATCAGCCACTCGTTGAGGAACGCCAGGTCGCCCGAGGCGAGGATGGTGTCCTTGGTCTGCTGGACCAGGCGGTTGTGCTCGGCGTGGAACACGTGGTGCACGGCGGTCAGGCCGATGTTCTCGTTGACCCGGCCGTCACCGGCAATGTAGTGGGCGTCGAGCAGTTCGTTGTCGTAGGTCAGGTTGTTGCCGCCCGGGCCCATGGGCTGGGCATTGCCCACGGCACTGTCGGCATCGGCCTGCAGCACCCCGCCGACCAGCACCGGCTCGGCGTTGTGGGCGATGTCGTCGAGAAAACCATGGCCGCTGCTCACGGCATTGACCAGGCTGATGGGCGCGGCGCGGTTGCCTTCGACCAGCTGGGTGACGTCGTCGGCGGTGCCGGCAATACCGTCGGCGCCATTGCCCACGCGGATCACCACCTGCGGCATGCCGTTGGGTCCGCGCAGGAAGTTGCCATAGGCGTCGGTGGCCAGCAGTGGCACCCGGTGCACGTCGGCGTCGGTCAGGTTGATGCCGAGGATGTCGCGGGCCTGGGCCTTGACCACGGCCCAGGTGGCCATGCCGCCGTTCTCGCCGTTGCCATCGTCGCTGGTGCCGAACTTGCCATCGGCGCCCAGGTCACGGTTGGTGATCAGCCGCCCGGTGGCCACCGGGTGACCAGCCGCGTCGAGGGCGTACTCGCGCAGGAACACCTGGTGCGAGGGGTGCGAGCTGTAGGTCTGGCTCTGGTCGACGAAGGGCGAAGTGGTGTTGGGCTGGCCGTCGTCGGCGGTACCGACCACGCCATCGGCGCCGGCAGTGCGCACGGCACGCGGCAGCACCATGAAGTTGGTCGGGCTGTTGGCCACGTACAGTGGGTCGTCCGGTTGCAGCGGGATGAACACCATCTGGCTGCTGCTCTTGGTGACCAGGTCCAGGCCGTGGTCGAAGAACTGGCCGAAAAAGGTCATCCAGGCGTTGAAGCCGGCGGTCAGGCCGACGTCCGGCGACTGGTTGGGGATGAAGAACACCTCTTTGTCATCGGCGGTGCCGAACACCCCGTCGATGCCGGGGCTGAGCACCGGAGCGGCGCCGCCGTTGGCGTCGACCGCGGCCGGGTTGTTGGCGGTCTGGTCGACGATCAGGTTGCTGATGGTGCGCGGCTGGCTGTCGCTCACCGTGCCGGTGCCGGCATACGCCGCGCGGTACTGGGCATCCATCAGGCGCAGGAAGGCGTTGTCCGAGGCGCCGAACTCACTCTGCCCGGTCACCAGGTTGTTGTAGCTGCCATCGACGGTGCGCAGGCCGAACGGCACCTGGCTGTTGGGCAGCAGGTCGATGAGGCTGGCGCCCTTGGCGTGGGCCTCGGCGATGAAAATCTGCTGGAGGATGAATTGCAGGTCGGACTTGCTGAAATTGGCCATGATGGTTGACCTCTGTCTGTCGGGAGCGAGGCGCAGGCGCCCGTCGCGCCCGGTCGGTGGCGTGCACGGTCATGCAGTTGGTTTTTTTATGGCGAATACGGGTGCGCGACAGCGTTACCCGTCGTGCGGGCTACGTGCCTCGGATTCGCGAAGGTTCAGGGCTCGCCGTCGCTCAGGCGCGGCGCTCCCGGGCCCGGGGCGGGCCATGGTTTCTCGAATGGCAGGGGAACGTCCTGTAGAGCCCATTCACTCGGTACAAGAACAGGAGACGAGTCATGTTCTGCTCCCACAGGAATGTCGACAAGGATTCGCGAGGGGTCGGGGCGACAGCTGGCCTGCGGCGAAAGTTCCCACGAACTGATTAAGACTAAAGTTGCGTGGCAAAATATTGTCAATATCTCGTCAGCAAAAAATGTCGCGCATCGATAATGCTTATCAAGCCACTGTTTTTAATAGGAACTTGAAGGAATCAATAGAGCAAAAAGATATTACAAGATATTTCTACGCAACCTACTCTGCTGTTTGTGGGCTCCCTGCAGCGTATTTGGAATAACCCGCCAAAAGAGCGACAAAACCTTCTGCAGGCCAGCAACCACAAGGCTTTTAGCCCGACCACCGCAACGGCGGCCGGCATTTTTCGCAGAGGGAGGCTCCCCCGATGACCAGGCAGACAGGTACCCGCTCCGAGCTGGCCGAGGCACTGTTTCAACTGCGACGCAGTTTCTATGCCCTGGCGGTGTTCAGCGGGGTGATAAACGTCATGATGTTGACGCCCGCCGTGTACATGCTGCAGGTATACGACCGCGCGCTGGTCAGCCGCAACCTCACGACCCTGGGCATGCTGACGGTGCTGGTGGTGGGGCTGTTCCTGCTGATGACCACCCTGGAGATGCTGCGCAGCCGGGTGCTGGTGCGGGTCGGCAACCGCCTGGACATGGCGCTCAACCGGCGCCTGTTCAGCGCCGCCTTCGAGCGCAACCTCAGCCGTGCCGGCGGCAGCCCCGGCCAGGCCCTGCAGGACCTGGCGCAGGTGCGTCAGTTCCTCACCGGCAACGGCCTGTTCGCCTTTTTCGACGCGCCCTGGACACCGATCTACCTGCTCGTCGCCTACCTGATCCACCCGCTGCTCGGCCTGGTCACGCTGGTCGGCTCGCTGATCCTCGCGGCACTGGCCTGGCTCACCGAAAAGGCCACCAAGCAGCCCCTGGGCGAGGCCAACCACGCCGCCCTCGCCTGCGCCCATTACGCCAACAACAACCTGCGCAACGCCGAGGTTATCGAGGCCATGGGCATGCTGGCGTCGATCAGCCAGCGCTGGTTCCAGAGCCACCTGCGCATCCTGCAGATGCAGACCCTGGCCTCCGACCGCGCCGCCGTCATCGGCAGCATCGGGCGCTTCGTGCGCATCACCCTGCAGTCGCTGATCCTCGGCACCGGGGCCCTGCTGGCGATCGAGGGCAAGATCACCCCGGGCATGATGATCGCCTGCTCGATCCTGACCGGCCGGGCCCTGGGCCCGGTGGAACAGGTGATCGCCGCGTGGAAGCCACTGCTCGGCTGCCGCCTGGCCTGGGGCCGGCTCAACGGCTTGCTGCAGGACTATCCGCAGCGCCCGCCGAGCATGTCGCTGCAACGGCCGCTGGGCATGCTGGCGGTGGAGAACGTGTATGCCGGCGCGCCCGGCACCGGCAGCACCATCCTGCGCGGTGTCAGCCTGGGCCTGACCCCGGGTGAAAGCCTCGGGGTGATCGGCCCGTCAGCCTCGGGCAAGTCGACCCTGGCGCGGTTGCTGGTCGGGGTGTGGCCGGCCCAGGCCGGCAAGGTGCGCCTGGACGGCGCCGACATCTTCACCTGGAACAAGCGTGAACTGGGCCCCTGGCTCGGCTACCTGCCCCAGGATGTCGAGCTGTTCGAAGGCAGCATCGCCGACAACATCGCCCGCTTCGCCGAGGTGGACAGCGAGGCGGTGATCCGCGCCGCCAAAAGCGCCGGCGTGCACGACATGATCCTGCGCTTTGCCCAGGGCTACGACACCCGCCTGGACAGCGACGGCGGCCCGCTGTCCGGCGGTCAGAAGCAGCGTATCGCCCTGGCCCGCGCGCTGTACGGCGAACCCAACCTGATCGTGCTGGACGAACCGAACGCCAACCTCGACGACCTCGGTGAGAAAGCCCTGGTCGACGCCCTGGCCGAACTCAAGGGCCGCGGCGCCACGGTGGTGCTGATCTCGCACCGCCCCAACGTGCTCTGCGCCGTCGACAAGGTGCTGATGCTGCGCGACGGCGCCGTGCAGATGCTCGGCAGCCGTGAAGAAGTGTTCGCCGCCCTGCGCACGGCCAGCGTGATCCCCGCTGGCGCCGCGACCCCGCTGGCCGCCGTCAAGGTACGGGAGTGACCGATCATGATCCATTCCATGCAAACCGAACTGCTTCCGGCCGACGCCAACCCGATCGACCTCGACGTCGGCAAACCCGTGCGCTGGGGCCTGTGGCTGGTGCTCGCCGGCTTCGGCGGTTTCCTCCTGTGGTCATGGCTGGCGCCCCTGGACGCCGGCGTGGTCGCCACCGGCACGGTCAAGGTCACCAGCAATCGCAAGGCCGTGCAGCACCTGACCGGCGGCACCGTCGAGGCGATCCTGGTGCACGAGGGTGAGCGGGTGAACAAAGGCCAGGCGCTGGTGCGCCTCGACGCCCTGCATGCGCTGGCCGAGCAAGGCGCGGTCAGCGCCCAGTACATCGTCAGCAAGACCGTGGAGAATCGCCTGGAGGCCGAACGCGACGGCCACGACACGGTGACCTTCGCCCCTGCCCTGCTGCGCCAGTTCGAAGACGATCCGCGGCTGTTGGCGGCCATGGACCTGCAACAGCACCTGCTGGCGACCCGGCGCGCGGGCCTGGCCGGCGAAATCGGCATCCTCGAGGAGAACATCGCCGCCTCGGCGGTGCAGCTCAAGGGCCTGCAGCAGGTGTATGGCGCCCGCGCCTCGCAGATCGGCTTCCTCGGCCAGGAACTGCAAGGCACGCGCATGCTCGCGGCCGAAGGCTATGTACCGCGCAACCGCCTGCTGGAGCTTGAGCGCAGCAACGCCGACCTCTCCGCCGGCCAGGCCGAGAACCTCAACAACATCGCCCGGGTGCGCAGCCAGATCAACGAGCTCAGGCTGCGCGTCCTGCAGCGCCGCCACGACTACCTCAAGGAGGTGCAGTCGCAGCTGACCGACACCGCCAAGGAAAGCACCACCCTGGCCGACCGCCTGCGCGCCCTGGACTACGAAGTGACCCATACGATCATCCGCGCGCCCATCGACGGCATGGTCCAGGCCTTGAGCATCGCCACCGTCGGCGGGGTGGTCCAGCCCGGCAGCCGGATCATGGAGATCGTCCCGCTCGACGAGCCACTGCAGGTCGACGCGATGATCCCGGTGCAGGCCATCGACCGCATGACCCCGGGCCTGGCCGTGGACATCGCCTTCCCCGCCTTCAACCACGCCAGCACGCCGAACATTCCCGGGCGCGTGCTGACCGTCTCCGCCGACCGCCTGCTCGACGAGGAGAGCAAGCAGCCGTTCTACCTGGCCCAGGTGGAAGTCACCGCCGACGGCATGGCTTTACTCGGCAGCAACCATATCCGCCCCGGCATGCCCGCCACCGTCACCATCAAGACCGGCGAGCGCAACCTGCTGAGCTACCTGCTCAAACCCCTGCTCGAACGCGTCGACGCCGCGTTCAAGGAGCAATGAGATGAATCGCCATTGCCTTGGCCTGTGCCTGCTGACGCTGGCGTTGCCGGCCGGCGCCATGGACCTCAAGCAGGCCTGGGACCTGCTGCAGTACCAGGGGCCGATCTACCGCGCCGCGGTGCATGAACAGCAGGCCGGCCTGGAAAACCGCGCCATCGGCCAGGCCGGCCTGCTGCCGCAGGTCAACGCCTCGGCCTACGCCAACCGCATCGACGGCAGCCAGCGCCAGCACGGCATCGACAACGACCTCGACTATGACGCCACCGGCGCCAACCTGCGCCTGCGCCAGCCGCTGTTCAACAAGCAGAAGATGGCCGAATACCGCCAGGGCCAGCAACGCGCCGACTACAGCGTGGCGGTATTCGACGCCAAGAGCCAGGACGCCGCCGTGCGCCTGGCCGACAGCTACTTCGACGTGCTCCTGGCCAGCGAGACCATCACCCTGGCCCGGGCCAAGCTCGGTGCCTTCGAGGAGCAGCTCGGCTCGGCCAGGCGACGCATGCAGCTTGGAGCCGGCACCATCACCGACATCGACGAGTCCCTGGCCCGGCGCGACCTTGCCGAGGCCGAGCTGATCGAGGCCCAGGACAACCTGGCCAACGCCAGCCGCAAACTGGCCGAGTACATCGGCGAGACACCCGTGTCGCTGACCACCTTGCAGGCGGACTTCGCCACCCCGCCGCTGCTGCCGGACAACCTGCGCGACTGGCTGGCCAGGGCCCAGGCCGACAGCCCGGTGATCCAGGCGCGCCGGCACAGCTACGCGCTGGCCGAGGAAGAGGTCAAGCGCGCCAAGGCCGGCCACTGGCCGACCCTGGACTTCGTCGCCGGCTACACCGCTGGCAAGAGCCAGTCGATCTCCGAGCTGAACCAGCGCAACCACTACAGTTCGATCGGCCTGGAGCTGAACATCCCGCTGTACAGCGGCGGCGGCGTCAGCGCGCTGAGCCGCCAGGCCAGCGCCAACAGCGCCAAGGCCCTGGACGAGCTCGATGCCACGCGACAGGAAGTCATCACTGGCACCACCCGCGAGTTTCGCGGCGTGCAAAGCGGCGCCCTGCGCGTGCACGCGCTGGAAAAGGCGGTGACCTCCAACGAACGCTCGCTGCTATCGGCACGCAAGGGTTTCAGTGCCGGCGGCACCAGCACCAACGCCGATGTGCTCGACGCCGAGGAGCTGCTGTTCGTGGCACGGCATGACCTGTTCGAGGCCAAGCTGCGCTACCTGATGTCGCGCCTGCGCCTGGCCTCGGCGGTGGGCAGCCTGGGGGATGACGACATCGACCAGATCAACCGGTACCTGGGGCCGGAGTTGTTGGTGAACAACTAGATTGAGATACAGCCCGCGACATCGGCCCACAGTTTGGCGATACTGCTCAGCCCTCATCCATGAAAAGGACTTCGCTGATGAAGCGACTGCTTGCCCTCACCCTCCTCACCCTGGCCATCGCCGGCTGCGACAAGGCCGACCAGACCACCGCGGCGACCGGCCAATGCGCCAAGGACACCGACTGCAAGGGTGAGCGCATCTGTGAAAGCGGCCAGTGCGTCAACCCGCAGCCTCAGGCCGCGCTATTGGCCAAGCCTACCGTCAGCGCACCGCTGGCGCCGAGCATTGCCTATGAGCCGCTGCCGATCAGCGACGAAGGTGCCGGTCCGTTCAGCGTCCAGGGCATGGAAATGGGCACCGCGTTGAACTACCAGTCCCGGGCAGGCGTGATGAACGTCATGGAGTCCGTCGTCGCCGACGCCGAAGGCACCGGCTACGTCGCCATCGAGAAAGCCTACGCCTTCGGCCCGAGCCGCTATGTGCTGGTGGTGTCCACGGGCGAAGGCGGCAATGCCTGCCCGGCGTCCACCTATGTCTTCAGCTTCGATACCAGCGGCGAGTACGTGGACGGCAAGGCTGAGGTGGACGGCTGTTCGGAAATGGTCGAAAGCATGGCCGAAGGCAACAAGCTGACCATCAAGAAGGATGGCGCCGCGACCGTGGTGTACAACGGCCAGGTGAAGTGAGTGGGCTCAGGCCGGCACCACGTTGGCCCAGTACCCCAGTACCCGCTGGATCCGAACCGGCAGGGTCTCGGTCAGCAGCATCAGGCTGGCATCCGGTTGGTCGAGGGACAATGACCTGCTGACCTGCAATCGCGCGATCTGCGGGTCGCACCTGAGCACGCCTGGGCGATAGTTGTCGAGTTCCTCGAGCACCTCGGCCAGGGGCATGCGCTCGGCCACCAGGTGTCCATGGGTCCAGGCTCCGGCCCCAGTTGGCAGTGCGACCCTCGGGGTACTGCCCGTGTCGCCGAACAGTTGCTGCCACCCGGCTTCCAGTGCCAGCGGAGCGGCCGAACCCCACGCGATCGATGCCACGCCATCAAGCATCTGCACCAGGGTCGCGGATGCTTGTTGCTGGACGATCAAGCGCGCCGCCTGCCCCGGCATGATCCGTACCTGGGTGGTTCGCAGGCTGACACCGGCGCCCTGTGTCACCTCCAGCAGCACCCGCCCACGTTGCAAGGTCACGGCGCGGCCAGCGTTGTCCAGTGCGCTGCGGCTGTCCAGTAGCACCGAAAGGCCCGGTGCCAGTCGCCAACCGCGTCGTTGTCCGGTGCCGGTGGCGCAATCGCTGAACAGCGTTGGCAGCGCGCCACCTTGGTTCACGCCATAGCCACTGGCGAGAAGTACGCCGGTCGCGGTCAGGCTGCCGAGCAGCGTTCGCCGCGACACCTTCGCCCGGCCACCCTGGGGCTGGGAGTCACGGTTCTGGATCAGGTCCAGTGCCGGGTCGCGGTGGGTTGAAGACATGCGGCGACTCTCTGGGGAGGGCGAAAGGTGCTTATGATAATTCTTATCATTTACTTTTTGCCAGTTGCTCTGACTTGCTCTGGGGGTGTTCGCCGTAACCGTTGCAGCGCCTATCAGATCGAGCGCCGCCCGCGCGGCGCATCGCGGCACAAGGCCGCTCCTACATTTGTTGCAACGTACCGAACCTGTCAGGCCATGGTTGCCTGCCTTGGTGCCCACGCTGAAACCGCGCGGTACTCACAAGGCGTACCAGGTGATGGCACAGGATTGACTGGTCCGAAACAGATGTAGGAGCGGCCTTGTGCCGCGATGCGCCGCGCGGGCGGCGCTCGATCTGATAGGCGCTGCAACGGTTACGGCGAACACCTTGAGGACAAGAATCGGGACAACCCCCCCTCCAGAACTTTTTCCATTTTCCCGGTCTATTGGGTGAGTGCATTCCTCGGTTGCTCCAACAGCCACCGAACGCACGCTCACCTGCCATTCAGAGGTTGTCTTCTCTCATGAAATTCCCTGCCCCATGCATGCTGCTCGTTGGCCTGTTCGCACTCGCGGCCGCAGGCTCGGCATCCGCCGCACCGATGAAGACGTCGACACCTCACACCCTCGACCTGGCGGACCGCCAGGCCAGCGAAAACCCTTGGCCAAGCCTGGCCAGCGCACCCTCGGCAGCGCTGCTGGCCCATGACGACCGCTACCGGCACGACGAGCGCTGGCACGATCACCGCGACGACTGGCGTCGGGAACAGTGGCGCCGCGAACAATGGCGCCGGGAGCAGCACCGCCGGGAAATGGAACGGCAACGTTACTGGGAACGCCATCACGAGCGCGCCCTGCGTCATCGCTATGACGACGACCACCGCTACTATCGTCGCTGAACAGCCCACGCGCTGCCAGCTTCCCTCTGGAACAAAACATAACGTGCTGATTTAGCTTGCACAGCGTGGGAGCGGGCTTGCCCCGTGATGGGGTTGCGCGATACATACGAAAATACGTATATTCGATTTTCCATATGTATAGGCCTTCACCATGCTCACGCCTCCTGAGGTATTCAAATGCCTCGCCGACGAGACTCGCGCCCGTGCCACCTTGCTGATCGCCCAGTCGGGCGAGCTGTGCGTCTGCGAGTTGATGTGCGCCCTCGGCGACAGCCAGCCGAAGATCAGCCGCCACCTGGCCCAACTGCGCAACTGCGGCCTGTTGCAGGACCGCCGCCAGGGCCAGTGGGTGTACTACCGCCTCGCCCCACAGCTCCCTGCCTGGGTGCATGACCTGCTGCAACTGACCCTGCGAGCCAACGAAACCTGGCTGCACGACAACACCACCCGCCTGCAGCACATGGACGGCCGCCCGCAACGCGCCGCCTGCTGCTGAACCTGCCCCCGGAAAACACCCATGCTGATCGCGATCGCGGTATTCGTCTTCACCCTGGTGCTGGTGATCTGGCAACCCCGTGGCCTGGGCGTGGGCTGGAGCGCGGCACTCGGCGCGCTGATCGCCCTGGCCGTCGGCGCGGTCTCGCTGCAGGACATCCCGGCGGTCTGGGCCATCGTCTGGAACGCCACGGCCACCTTCATCGCCATCATTATCATCAGCCTGCTGCTCGATGAAGCCGGCTTCTTCGAATGGGCCGCCCTGCATGTGGCGCGCTGGGCCAATGGCAGCGGCTACCGCCTGTTCGCCTTCTGCGTGCTGCTGGGCGCGGCGGTGTCGGCGCTGTTCGCCAACGACGGCGCCGCGCTGATCCTCACCCCCATCGTCATGTCGATGCTGCTGGCCTTGCGATTCTCGGCCGCCACGACCCTGGCGTTCGTCATGGCCGCTGGTTTCATTGCCGACACCGCGAGCCTGCCGCTGGTGGTGTCGAACCTGGTCAATATCGTCTCGGCGGACTATTTCGGCCTGGGCTTCGGCGAGTACGCCGCGGTGATGGTCCCGGTGAACCTGGTCAGCGTCGCCGCCACCCTCGGCGTGCTGTGGCTGTTCTTCCGTCGCGACCTGCCGCGTCACTATGCCCTCGATGCGCTCAAGGCCCCCGAGGCGGCGATCCATGACCGCGCCACCTTCGTGGTCGGCGGCTGGATGCTGCTGGTACTGCTGGTCGGGCTGTTCGCCCTGGAACCGCTGGGCGTGCCGGTCAGCGCGGTGGCGGCGGTGTGCGCGGCGATGCTGTTCGCCGTCGCCGCCCGCGGCCATCGCATCTCCACCCGTCGCGTGCTGCGCGAGGCGCCCTGGCAGGTAGTGATCTTCTCGCTGGGCATGTACCTGGTGGTGTACGGACTGAAGAACGCCGGCCTCACCGACCTGCTCACGCAACTGCTCGACCGCCTGGCCGCGCACGGCCTGTGGAGCGCCACCCTCGGTACCGGCCTGCTCGCCGCCTTGCTGTCGTCGGTGATGAACAACATGCCCAGCGTGCTCATCGGCGCCTTGTCGATCCAGGCCAGCGATGCCCAGGGTCTGGTACGCGAAGCGATGATCTACGCCAACGTCATCGGCTGCGACCTGGGCCCCAAGATCACCCCCATCGGCAGCCTCGCCACCCTGCTCTGGCTGCACGTGCTGGAGCGCAAGGGCATGCGCATCACCTGGGGCTACTACTTCAAGGTCGGCATCCTGCTGACCCTGCCGGTCCTGTTGATCACCCTCTCGGCCCTGGCCTTGCGCCTGAGCCTTTGATACCCGGAGCGCCCCATGCGAGTCCTGTTCATGTGCACGGCCAACAGCTGCCGCAGCATCCTCAGCGAAGCCCTGTTCAACCACCTGGCGCCGCCGGGTTTGCAGGCCGTGAGCGCCGGCAGCTTTCCCCGGGGCCAGGTGCTGCCGCGCAGCCTGAGCACCCTGCAACAGACCGGCATCGCCATCGAGGGGCTGAGCAGCAAAGGCAACGACGCCTTCGCGGACAACCCGCCGGACATCGTCATCACCGTGTGCGACAAGGCCGCCGGAGAAACCTGCCCGGTGTACTTCGGCCCGGCGCTGAAGTGCCACTGGGGACTGGCGGACCCGTCCGAGGTGGTGGGCGACGAGCAGACCATCGACGCCGCCTTCCGCGCCACCCTGGCGCATATCGAACGGCGCTGCCGGGCGTTTCTGGCCCTGCCCCTGGACCGCCTCGGACGCGATCAGCTTGGGGTTGAGCTGGAGAAGATCGGCAGGCTTTGAGCGCTGGTCCTTTCGAGGTGTTCGACATTAGAGTTGCAGCGCCTACAAGATCGAGCGCCGCCCGCGCGGCGCATCGCGACGCAAGGCCGCTCCTACATCTATGGTTACCCT
>NZ_JAQMYQ010000109.1:0-1259 GCF_028369275.1 Mitsuaria sp. RG | reverse complement strand
TGTAGAGACCGGACACATCGCTGACACATGTGCGCAGACATGGTTGACACATTATGGTCCGTAATCAGGTTTATTCACGTCGATAGTGCGCAGGCGTTGATGGCAGAAATAGACATCGAACATGTCCCCGCCGTCTCGCCCGGGGCGTATCGCTATGGTCTGCCCGACCAAGCCTTTTGCGATGCTGAAATAGCGTTTCTGGAAGCGGAAGCGACTGTGATAAACCTTGGCCAGGGTATCGTCTGGCCCATATTCAAATTCCTCAAGCTGATTGGGGTAGGCCCACGGGCTGGGGTGATATCTGGCCATCGGCACTTGATACCCCAAAGCCTGATGAGGGCGCTGTAAGTTGTAAATTTCCCGCCATCGGTCAAACGCCGTCTGGGCTTGCACCAAGGTCGAGAACTGCCGCCCATCGAGTACTTCAGCCTTCAAGGAACGGTGGAAACGCTCAATTTTGCCATTCGTTTGAGGGTGGTACGGGCGACTGAAACTTATCTGTATCCCTAGTCGAATCAACCAGATACTCAGTTCTGTAACCTCTCCAGGATTACGCGGTGAGCCCCAGGGAGCACCATTATCGACGTTGATTCGGACCGGTAGGCCGTAGCGCTGGAAGACCTCAGTCATCTTCTCCTTGACCGTCGTTCCTCGCTCGTTATCGCAAGCGTGAATAGCCAAATTGAAGCGGGAGTGGTCGTCAAGAATGGTCAGCGGATGACACCGGCCTTGCTGCAGGGCGAAGTGCCCTTTGAAGTCCATCTGCCAGAGATCGTTGGGTGCATCGTGCTCAAACCTAAGCCGCGCCTCTCGCGCCTTCTCAGGGCTCTGGATTAGTTCATGGCGGTGCAATACGTTGGTGACGGTGCTGGGGGCAATACGCTTGCTCAGCAGGCTGCTGATTGTGCGTCCGCCCCAGGCCGGGTGCTCCTGTCGAAGTGCAACGACTTCTGCTTCCAACGCAGCCTCGGTCAAGCGAGGGCTACTAGCCGGCCTCCGAGATCGTTCCTGTAGAGCGGCCGAGCCACCTTGTTCAAAACGGCGCAGCCACTTGTATCCGGTTTGAGGACTGATGCTGAAACGTCGGCATAACTCTCGAATATTGGCATCCGGTTGTCTCGCCAGGGATACGAACTCTTCTTTCAGGCTCATGGCGTTTCTCACGTTCCAAGGCATGGCGAAAATCCTGGCAAAGGGGGCTGCCAGGAAGTGTCAACCATGTCTCCGTACACGTGTCCACCATGTGTCCGGTCTCTACA
>NZ_JAQMYQ010000108.1:0-1287 GCF_028369275.1 Mitsuaria sp. RG | reverse complement strand
CAGCAGGGCAAGGTTGTCGCGGACGGGCGCATGACCCTCACCGGCGGGCAACTGCTCAACAGCGACCGTGGCCAGATCATCAGCCAAGGGGCACTGAACGCCACCTGGGCGCACCTCGACAACCAGGCCGGTGAGTTGTCCAGCTTCGATGCGCTGACCGTGCATCTCGACCAGGCGCTGCTCAATGTCGATGGCGTGGTTTCTGGTGCTGGCATGGAGATCCATGCCCTGACGCTGAACAACCTGCGTGGCGTGGTGTCCAGCAGTGCCGGCCTGGAGCTGGTCAGTGGCGCCGATATCGACAACCAGCACGGTGAGATCTCCAGCGCCGGTGCTAGCCAGCTGCGCGCCGCCAGCCTCGACAACCGTGGCGGCAGGCTCAGTGCCGATCAGGCGCTGACGCTGACCGTCGGCCAGGCTCTGGATAACCGCAAAGGCGTGCTGGCCTCGGGTACGGCGCTGACGGTGAGCGCCGCCAGCCTCGACAACCGCGAGCAGGGCAAGCTGCTCAGCGATGGCACACTGACCGCCAAGGTCAGCGGCGTGCTCGACAACCAGGACAAAGGCTTGCTCAGTGGTACTGGCGCGACGCACATCGAGGCCGGCCAGCTGGACAATCGCGGCGGGCGACTGGTTGGCAAGGACTTGCTGACCCTGCAAGGCCAGCGCTGGGACAACCGTGGAGGCAAGATCGAGGGCGATGGCGCGATGACGCTGACCCTCGACCAGTTCGACAACCGTGACCAGGGCCTGGTCAGTGGCCAGGCCGGGGTGCGCTTCAATGGCACCGAGCTGCTCAACCAAATTGGTATCTTCGGCGCTAAGGGCAACCTGGATCTGGTCGCTGCGCACCTGGACAACAGCGGCGGCAGCCTGACCAGCGGCGGCGATCTCGATGGGCAGGTCACGCGCCTGGAACAGCTCGGCGGCAAGTTGTCCGCCGATGGCAAACTGACCCTCAAGGGCGATTCGCTGGTCAACCGCCAGGGCGCCGTGCTGGGCGCCGGGCAGGGCATGCGCCTGACCGTGGGCAGCGTCGACAACCGTGGCGGTGAGCTGTCCGCGGCCAAGGCGCTGAGCCTGACCGGGCAGCGCCTGGACAACACCGGCGGCCAGGTCCTGGCCGATACCGACCTGACGCTGACGGTGGCCGAGGTCATCAACCAGGCCCAGGGCCTGCTGCGCGGCAAGGGCCAGCTGACCCTCGACGGCCAGACCCTGGACAACCGCGACGGGCGTGTTTCCGGCGAGCAGGGCGCGCGCCTGCGCCTGGGCCAGGCGCTCGAT
>NZ_JAQMYQ010000107.1:0-1332 GCF_028369275.1 Mitsuaria sp. RG | reverse complement strand
CATTTCTGCAATACTGTACTGAGATGTGCGTGAGTTTGGTTTGCGTCAATCTATACGGCGTCGTGTGGGAGGTTGGTCCCGCGCCTCGATGAAAATCGCGCCCGACGAGCCTAGATATTTGTTCGGCTTCTGAAGCCGAGTAGGAGCTCAGGTTGATCGCCAGGCCGGTATACCGTTCACGTCATCTGTGTGCAGCATCGCAAAACCAGGTGGGTTGTTACTCGTGTGTCTGCAGGGTCAAGCGTTCATGGCGCTTGACCCTGCATCAAATTCGCTGTGGTGTGCCGTGATGGCCCAGGCGATTCGGGCCAGTTTGTTGGCGATAGCGCACACCACCAGGTTGGGGTGGTGAACACGTAGCAAGCCACGTACCCAGTCCGCCAGCTTGCCGGTTTTGCGCTCCAGCCCAATCAGATAGACCCTCGCGCACTGGATCAGCAGTCGTCGCTGATTGCCGTCGCCCCGCTTGCTGATTCGCCCCAGGCAAGGTTTGCCGCCTGTCGTGTGCTGCCTGGGAACCAGGCCTATGGAGGCTGAATAATTTCGCCCACAGCGGAACTGCTTACCATCACCCAATTCCGCAGCCAGGGCGGTAGCGGTGATCGGGCCAATACAAGGTATCGACATCAAACGGGAAGCAAGATCATCGCTAACGGCCTGGCTATGCACTTCCTTGTCCAGAGCCTTGATCCGATCATCGAGATAGCGGAAGTGGGCATGTAGGTCCAGCAACAGCTTCTTGATCAACGGTGAGAAGGTACTGTCGTCCAGCAGAATGGGGAGCTCCCGGACCGCCTTGAAGGTGGGTGCCAAACTGACCCCCACCTCGAGCAAATAAGCGTGGATGCGGTTCATGGTGGCAGTACGGTCTCTGATGAAGCTGTCGCGCAGTGAATTGAGCATCGCCAGCGCCTGCTGGGCCTCGGTTTTGGGAGGCACGAAGCGCATCTGATCGCGGGTTGCCGCCTCACCGATAGCGGCAGCATCGGCAAAGTCATTCTTGTTGCTTTTCACGTAGGGGCGAACGAACTGTGCGGGAATAAGTTTGGGCGTATGACCCTGTCTCGTCACCTCTCGCGCCATGAAATGAGAGCCACCACAGGCCTCCATCGCCACCGTACAGGGCGCAAGATTGGCAAGGTGGCGGATGAGTGACTCACGGTTGAACCTGCGGTGATAGAGCTCATGACCCCGATCATCCTGAGCGTGTACATGGAAGCTCAACTTTCCCAGGTCGATGGCGATGATGGCGACAGTGTTCATGGCGTTGCACTCCGATAGGCACCCTGTGAAAGCTTAGAGGGCTGACACAGGGTGGGGCGGGGGTAGCCA
>NZ_JAQMYQ010000106.1:0-1351 GCF_028369275.1 Mitsuaria sp. RG | reverse complement strand
GGCCGGGATGGTGACCTTGGTGCCGTCGGTGAGGGTGAAGGTCAGGCCGTTGTGGCCGGTGACCGACAGGCCCTGGGCGTTGGTCAGGGTCACGGTGTAGGTGATCTGGCCGCCCTCGGACACGGTGCTCTTGTCGGCGGACAAGGTGGCCACGACTTCACTGATGGTGTCGGTGATCTGCACGGTGGCATTGCCACCGAGTTCCAGGTTCTCGAAGGTCTTGCCGGTGACTGTGGCGTCGGTGACGCCTACGGTCAGCGAGCTGCCATCCTTGAACACGTCGTCGCCCTGGGCGGCGGCCTTGTACTCGACCTGGGTCTGGCCGGCCGGGATCACCACCTTGGCGCCATTGCTCAGGGTCACGGTCAGGTCCTGGTCGAGCTTCTGGCTGACCTTGACGGTGAACGACGGCTGTTGGGCTTCGTTGACATCGCCATTGCCGACGATGGTGACCGAGACCTTGTCGCCCTGGTTGCCGGTACCTGGGGTACCCGAACCTGGTTCGTCGGTCACCGTGGTGGTCAGCGTGTTGTTGCCGAGAGTCAGCTTCTCGAAGTTGCCGCCACCGGTGACGGACTCGATCTTGTTGACGATGCTCGGCTGGCCGCCGACGAACACGTCGTCCTTGGCGGTGATGGTCACGGTACCGGTGGCGCTGCCCGCCGGGATGGTGACCTTGGTGCCGTCGGTGAGGGTGAAGGTCAGGCCGTTGTGGCCGGTGACCGACAGGCCCTGGGCGTTGGTCAGGGTCACGGTGTAGGTGAACTGGCCACCCTCGGCAACCGTGGTCTTGTCAGCGGACAGGGTCGCGACCACTTCGCTGATGGTGTCGGTGATCTGCACGGTGGCCGAACCGCCGAGCTCGAGATTCTCGAAGGTCTTGCCGACCACGCTGGCATCGGTGATGCCGACGGTGAGCGGGCCGCCGTCCTTGAACACGTCGTCGCCCTGGACCGGCGCCTTGTACTCGACCTGGGTCTGGCCGGCCGGGATCACCACCTTGGCGCCATTGCTAAGGGTCACGGTCAGGTCCTGATCGAGCTTCTGGCTGACCTTGACGGTGAACGACGGTTGCTGGGCTTCGTTGACATCGCCGTTGCCGACGATAGTGACCGAGACCTTGTCGCCCTGGTTGCCGGTGCCCGGGGTGCCCGAGCCCGGCTCGTCGGTGACCGAGGTCTTCACTTCGTTCTGACCCAGGGTCAGTTTCTCGAAGTTGTCGGCACCGCTGACGCCGGTGATCTTGTTGCTGATGGTGGCCTGGCCGCCGACGAACACGTCGTCCGGCGCGTTGATGATGGCGGTGCCAGTGGCGCTGCCGGCCGGGATGGTGACCTTGGTGCCGTCGGTC
>NZ_JAQMYQ010000105.1:0-1397 GCF_028369275.1 Mitsuaria sp. RG | reverse complement strand
TCACCCGGCGACCAGGACCTGATCCGCGACCGCCAGGACCGTCTGCTCGAAGAGCAGCAGCGCCGCCTCGAAGAGCTGCGCAACCTGCCCGGCAAGGCCGCTGAACCCGGTGAGTCGCAACCGGCGACCGACAGCCGCTGCTTCACCATCCACACCATCGAGCTCAAGGGCGCCGACAGCCTGTCCGCCGCCGACCGCGACCGCCTGCTCAAGCCCTTTATCGACCAGTGCCTGGGCGTCACCCAGCTCAATGCCTTGCTCAAGGCCATCACCGACCATTACCTGGGCCGCGGCCTGGTCACCAGCCGCGCCTACCTGCCGCAGCAGGACCTGTCCTCGGGCCATCTGCAGGTACTGGTGGTGGAAGGGCGCCTGGAAGGGCTGCGCCCGGACCCGGCCAGCGGCCTGAGCGACCGCGAACTGGCCATGGCCTTCCCCGGCGATATCGACCAGCGCCTGAACCTGCGCGAGATCGAGCAGATGGTCGACCAGCTCAACCGCCTGCCGTCGAACAAGGCGCAGATGGAGCTGACCCCGGGCAAGGCCGTCGGCGGCAGCGAAGTGCTGGTGCGCAACACCCAGCAGAAACCCTGGCGCGCCTCGCTGTCGCGCAACAACGAAGGCCAGCGCAGCACCGGCGAGCAGATGCTCAACCTTGGCCTGGAATGGGACAGCCCACTGGGGCTGGCCGACCAGCTGATGCTGCGCGGCGGTCATGACGTGGTCAGCGACCATACCCAGGGCTCGAAGAACGGCGTGCTGTTCTACAACCTGCCGTGGGGCTGGTGGAACTTCACCTACAGCTACAGCGAGAGCGAATACCGCTCCCTGGCCCAGGCCAACGGCTTTACCTTCAAGCAGACCGGCGACAGCCAGAACCACCAGCTGCGCGCCGAGCGCGTGGTGCACCGCGACGCCACCAGCAAGACCTCGCTCAATGCCGGCATGGCGCACCTGCGCACCAACAACTATATCGAGGACAGCCGCCTGGCCGGCAGCAGCAACCGCCTGAGCGAGGCGCAGTTCGGCATCAACCATGGCCGGCGCCTGGGCAATGCCTTCGTCAACCTCGACCTGGGCACCCAGGAGGGCATCGGCGCCTTCGACGCCCAGGACAACGGCCATCCACGCCCGGGCCAGCCGGTGGCGCGCTACCGCAAGTACAGCGCCACGCTCAGCTACGTGCAGGGTTTCCAGCTCTTCGGCGAGCGCCTGAGCTTCAGCAGCCTGGCCACCGGCCAGCGCAGCGAGGATGTACTGTTCAGCCCGCAGCGCATTAGCCTGGGCGGGCTGTCGTCGGTGCGCGGCCTCAAGGACCAGTCACTGTCCGGCGACAGCGGCGGCTACTGGCGCAACGACCTGCGCTGGACCCGCCCGGTGAACTGGCCGCTGCTGCA
>NZ_JAQMYQ010000104.1:0-1669 GCF_028369275.1 Mitsuaria sp. RG | reverse complement strand
CGGCGTTTTTCAAGGTAGTTGTCGCGTCACCCTTCCAGCTATGCGGCTTGCTTCGTGTGCTGTTGATCCCGATCAGGGTTCAACAGCACCGTACCAATTGGCTCCCAGTTACGAGTGCGTCCTGACCATCGCTCTGGATTCCTGCTTCGAGCTTGTTCATACAGCTCATGGCGCCGGGCAAGGATTTGCCTATCCTGCCCCCGATGCCGCTCTGCCGGTGTGACGAAGCGGATCCGGCTGTGTCGGTGTTCGTGGTTGTACCAACGAATAAAATCACGCACCCAGCATCTTGCAGCATCCAAGGTCTCGAATCCCTTGGTCGGCCATTGCGGGCAGTACTTCAGCGTTCTGAAAAGAGCCTCTGAATACGGATTATCATTGCTGACGCGCGGTCTGCCCCTCGATGGCGTAATGCCCAGCTCATACATCTTGCTCAGCAAAGTGGCTGACTTCATCGGCGTGCCGTTGTCTGAATGCAGTACCAAGGGTTCCCTTAGGCATTGCTCGCTGATCACACTTCTTTGCAACAAAACTGCGGCCTTCGCGCCGTCCTCGTCCTCATGCACTTCCCAGCCAACGCTTTTACGGCTGTAAATATCCTCGATCAGATACAGGTAGTAGTACTTTCCACGCACCGAAGACGGTAAGTACGTGATGTCCCACGACCACACACGATTCGGTGCATGGGCCGCATGCGTTGTCGGCTCGGTATTGCGTCCAGGGCGCTGAGCGCGTCCTCGGTGCTGCCTCTGTCCGGTAGCTCGAAGCACCCGATAGAACGTTGACTCCGAACCTACGTAGATCTGCTTGTCGGCCAACCTCGGTACGATCTGACTGGGCGGCAAGTGAGCATACTCAGCGCTATTGCACAGATTGAGAATCACTTTTCGTTCATGCTCGTTCAGCGCATTGGCCGGGCTCATGCGAACTGTAGTAGTGCGTGCATCCGCTCGCACCTCTTCGGTTTGCGTCCAGCGCTGCAACGTTCTGAGCGTCAATCCAACTTCCCGGCACGCCATCGATTTTCGAGCACCGGCATTGATCGCCTCTGTCAGCCATGCCACTAGCAGTTGCCGTTCCGGCAGAGCAGTCAATTGTCCTCGTCTTCGACTCCCCAGTAATCGTTGAGCTTTTTTCGCAGCACCAGTAACGCAGCTGTTTCAGCCAGCGCCTTGTCTTTGCGGCGCAGTTCGCGCTCAAGTTCTTTGATGCGTTTCTGGTCCTGCCGGGCTTGTTCCCGATCAATCTTGGGTTGTGCTTGTTGAGGCGTCATTCCGCTCAGAAACGCCTGCCGCCACGCGGTAATCTGCTCGGGGTACAAGCCTTTACGACGGCAGTATTCGCCCAGCTCAATTTCGGACAAGCTGGCACACTCGGTAACTGCAGCGAATTTCATTTCCACCGACCAACTCTCGGTCGGGTGTTTGGGGTCGGTTACCACTACGGATCCTTTGGCACTGGCTTGCTTACGCCAGGTGTACAGAGACATTTCAGTAACGCCCTCGCGCCTGGCGACCTCGGCCATCGTCAGATTGAGTGGAGGGAGCAACATCTTGAGCAGTTCGGCTTTGCGCTCAGAGGAATAGTACGGCACAACGGCTCTCTTTCCGCCCCCGAGATCTGGTTTCAGGTAAATCTGGCGAGGCGACAACTATCCTGACACCGGGGG
>NZ_JAQMYQ010000103.1:0-1672 GCF_028369275.1 Mitsuaria sp. RG | reverse complement strand
GGCCTTGGCTTTGTACTCGGCTTCGGTCTGACCGGCTGGAATGACGACTTTGTCGCCGTTCGACAGGGTCACGGTCAGGTCGTGGTCGAGCTTCTGGCTGACCTTGACGGTGAAGGCTGGCTGCTGGTCTTCGGTGACATCGCCTTTGCCGACGATGGTCACGGTGACCTTGTCGCCCTGGTTGTCGGTGCCTGGAGTGCCGGTGCCTGGCTCGTCGGTCACGGTCGTAGTGATCGTGTTGTCGCCGAGGGTCAGCTTCTCGAAGTTATCACCACCGGTAACCGACTCGATCTTGTTGACGATCGAAGGCTGGCCGCCGACGAACACGTCGTCAGGGGCAGTGATGGTGAAGGTGCCGCTGGCGCTGCCAGCCGGAATGGTGACCTTGGTGCCGTCCGACAGGGTGAAGGTCAGGCCGTTATGGCCGTTGACCGGCAGACCCTGGGCGTTGGTCAGCGTCACGGTGTAGGTGATCTGGCCACCTTCGGTGACGGTAGTCTTGTCGGCGGTGAGGGTCGCGACGACTTCGCTGACGGTATCGCTGATCTGTACGGTGGCATTGCCGCCCAGTTCCAGATTTTCGAAGGTCTTGCCATCAACGACTGCATCAGTGATGCCGACGGTCAGCGAGCTGCCATCCTTGAAGACGTCATCGCCCTGGGCATCCGCCTTGTACTCGACCTGGGTCTGGCCAGCCGGAATCACCACCTTGGCGCCATTGCTCAGGGTGACGGTCAGGTCCTGGTCCAGCTTCTGGTTGACCTTGACGGTAAAGGACGGCTGCAGGTCTTCGGTGACATCGCCGTTGCTGACGATAGTGACGGACACCTTGTTGCCGGTATCCGGATCATCAGTGACGGTGGTGGTGAGTGTTTCCTTGCCGAGCGTCAGCTTCTCGAAGTTGTCCGCGCCGCTGACACCTTCAAGCTTGTTCACGATCGAGGGCTGGCCGCCGACGAATACATCGCTCGGGGCGGTGATGGTGAAGGTACCGCTGGCGCTGCCGGCTGGAACGGTGACTTTGGTGCCGTCCGACAGGGTGAAGGTCAGGCCATTGTGGCCGGTGACCGACAGGCCCTGGGCATTGGTCAGGGTCACTGTGTAAGTGATCTGGCCACCTTCGGTGACGGTAGTCTTGTCGGCGGTCAGGGTCGCGACGACTTCGCTTACTGTGTCGGTGATCTGAACCGAGGCATTGCCACCCAGCTCCAGATTCTCGAAGGCCTTGCCATCGACGGCAGCATCGGTGATGCCGACGGTCAGGGTGTCGCCGTCCTTGAAGACGTCATCACCCTGGGCTTTGGCTTTGTATTCGGTTTCGGTCTGGCCTGCTGGGATCACCACCTTGTCGCCGTTGGACAGGGTGACCGTCAGGTCGTGGTCCAGTTTCTGGCTGACCTTGACGGTGAAGGCTGGCTGCTGGTCTTCGGTGACATCGCCTTTGCCGACGATGGTGACGGTGACCTTGTCGCCCTGGTTGTCGGTGCCTGGAGTGCCAGTGCCTGGCTCGTCAGTCACCTTTGTGGTGACCGAGTTGTCGCCGAGAGTCAGCTTCTCGAAGTTATCACCACCGGTAACCGACTCGATCTTGTTGACGATGCTCGGCTGGCCACCGACGAATACGTCGTCCGGTGCAGTGATGGTGAAGGTGCCGCTGGCGCTACCGGCAGGA
>NZ_JAQMYQ010000102.1:0-1716 GCF_028369275.1 Mitsuaria sp. RG | reverse complement strand
GAGCAGGGCAAGGTTGTCGGTGACGGGCGCATGACCCTCACCGGCGGGCAACTGCTCAACAGCGATCGTGGCCAGATCATCAGCCAAGGGGCACTGAAGGCCACCTGGGCGCATCTCGACAACCTGGCTGGCGAGCTGTCCAGCCTCGATGCCCTGGCCCTGAACCTCGGTAGCCTGGACAACCGCAATGGCAAGGTCCTGGCCAATCGGGGCATTACCGTCACCAGCCAGGGCCTGGTCGACAACCGGACCGGCCGGATCGCCAGCCAGACCGCCCTCGACCTGACCGCCCAGGCCCTGAACAACGGCCAGGGTGGCCATATCAGCGGCAACCAGGCGGTCAGCGTCAATGTCGGGCGGCTCGACCAGCAAGGTGGCCATCTGAGCAGCGTCACCGAGCTGACCCTCGACCTGAACCATGGCCGGCTGGACAACCGCGACGGTGAGATCGTCGCCAACCAGCTGCATCTGCGGCAGATGGCCGATATCGACAACCAGCGTGGCGAGATCTCCAGCAAGGGGGCCTTCACCCTGACGGGTCGCAGCCTCGACAACACCGGTGGCAAGTTCTACAGCGAGCAGGCCCTGACCGTGCGCCTCGACCAGTTGCTCGACAACCTGGATGGCCTGGTCTCGGCCGACGGCCTGGATATCCAGGCCCTGGCGTTGCACAACCAGGGCGGCGTGGTCACCAGCAAGTCCGGCCTGGTGTTGACCACCCGCGCAGCCATCGACAACCAGCACGGCGAGATCTCCAGCACCGGCCACGGCCAGGTAAAGGCGGGCAACCTCGACAACCGTGAGGGTACGGTCACGGGTGGGGCGCTGGAACTGGTGGTCGCCCAGGCGCTGGACAATCGCCAAGGTGTGCTGGCTGCCGGCAAGGCACTGACGCTGAACGCCGCCAGCCTCGACAACCGCGAGCAGGGCAAGCTGCTCAGCGATGGCACGCTGACCGCCAAGGTCAGCGGCCTGCTGGACAACCAGGCCAAGGGCCTGGTGAATGGCCAGGGTGCCACGGATATCGACGCGGGGCAGTTGGACAACCGTGGTGGCCGGTTGCAGGGCAAGGACCTGCTGACCCTGCATGGCCAGCATTGGGACAACCGCGGCGGCAAGATCGAGGGTGATGGCGCGATTACGCTGACCATCGACCAGCTCGACAACCGCGACCAGGGCCTGGTCAGCGGCCAGGCCGGGGTGCGCTTCAATGGCACCGAACTGCTCAACCAGCTCGGCATCTTCGGTGCGAAGGGCAATCTGGACCTGGTCGCTGCGCACCTGGACAACAGCGGTGGCAGCCTGACCAGCGGTGGCGATCTCGATGGGCAGGTCACGCGCCTGGAACAGCTCGGCGGCAAGCTGTCCGCCGACGGCAAGCTGACCCTCAAGGGCGGTTCGCTGGTCAACCGCCAGGGCGCCGTGCTGGGCGCCGGGCAGGGCATGCGCCTGACCGTGGGCAGCGTCGACAACCGTGGCGGTGAGCTGTCCGCGGCCAAGGCGCTGAGCCTGACCGGCCAGCGCCTGGACAACACCGGCGGCCAGGTCCTGGCCGAAACCAACCTGTCGCTGACGGTGGCCGAAGTCATCAACCAGGCCCAGGGCCTGCTGCGCGGCAAGGGCCAGCTGACCCTCGACGGCCAGACCCTGGACAACCGCGACGGGCGTGTTTCCGCCGAGCAGGGCGCGCGCCTGCGCCTGGGCCAGGCGCTCGAC
>NZ_JAQMYQ010000101.1:0-1728 GCF_028369275.1 Mitsuaria sp. RG | reverse complement strand
CTCGACGAGCGACGTTTGCTTGTCGAGGGCGTCATTGATGGCGGCTTGCCAGACGGGATCGCTCGTCAGGCCCTCACCCAGCAGCGCCATGAAGGTCACATAGGTAATCTGGTCTTCCTGCCGTATGAGGCCTGATTCACGTGCAAAGGCCAGGAGCCTCTGCGCGAGGCCCAGGCGAACGACATGACATTGTTCAGGTTTGCCGCTCGCGCGCAGGTTGTGCTTGAGTCGGTCAGCAAGCTGATACGCCAATGCATCTCCTGCCAGCGACTGCCAACAGGCCTGATCAAGCCTGAGGCCATCGAGCGCTCTGGCCTCAGGCCGGTCGCCGCCGGAAAAGTCGTACCATAATTGCCGGGCGGCATCGGGGTAGGGCACCCACCAGGTATGGATAGGGGCTAGCCAGTCGAGGATGTCGGGCAGATCCTGGCGAGCGTGCAGCACACGCAGGCCCTGCTCGGTGTGATAGCGCAACAGGTAGCGATGACCGTCCGGGGCCAGAAGAGTGTTGGCTTGTGCCAGATGTGCGGCCAGGTCCTTGGCCGGCAGCGCGCTGACGATCCAGCCACAGATGGCATCCTTGCAAAGGTCGGTGAGCTGCCAGAAAAAGTCGGACTGGCCCTGCAAACGGGTGCTGGCGTCTGCAGCGCACAGGACGGTACCGACCTGCTGCAAATGGCTGAGCGCCTTCTGCGGCATCAGTGAGTGCAACACTTCCTTTCGCTGGCCGAGCTTTTCCAGCTGTTCGTCGTCAAGCCGTGACAGTTCGAGGAGGGCGGATAGCCGATAGCGCTCCGATTGATACAAGGGAGCCAATAGCCGGTCGTAGAAGGTACCTTTCATTCGTCTTCCCCTTCCATGCGAACGACATTTCGACCCTCTGCGATGGCCTTGAGCAAACAGCTGACGCAGATGGCTTCCCCAGGCTCCGGGGTCGCGTTGATCGCCAGTTGGCGTGAACCGCCTGCCGCTGTCTGGGTTACCGGGCCTTTGATGTTTATCGCGATGGCGTCGAGCGTCATGCCGCTTGCGTCGAGACGTAACGTCGCTCCTGGTGCCTTGATGACAAGGCTTTGCGATACGTTGAGTTCAATGACCTGAGTTTCATGGCGAATGGCTTGTCCGGCCATCAGCGCGACATGACCGGCCACCTGTTGCTCCAGGTTGCCGCCAACCTCTACGGAGTGATTTGCAGTGGTCTTGTCATAGCGATGATTGCCGACCTGTTCGGTGCGGTCATGGCCGGTGATGATGGTGCAGTGGCGACCGACTTCCAGCGTGTCATCCTGGCCAATTTGCTCATGACGATCTTTGCCGATTACCAGATGCTCGTCGTTACCCACTTCCTCGCTACGGTTGCGGCCGACAGTAATCTTTTCATCTCGTCCGACTCGTTCAGAGCGATCATTGCCAACCTGCGTGGTCTCATCATGCTTGACCACATTGTTCTGATCCCGCTGCGCATGAATGAACACCTCTTCCTGTCCCAGTTCATCCTCGAAGCGCAGCTCGTTGAAGCCTTGCCCCTTGTGGGTCTTGCTCTTGATGGTCATGCGCGTGCGGTGCTTGGGCAGTTCGTAGGGCGGCCGCTGGTTGCCGCAGTAGGTGCGCCCGGTGATCATCGGCTGGTCGGGATCGGCGTTGACGTACTGGATGACCACGTCCTGGCCGATCCGCGGGATGGCCATGGCGCCCCAGCCGCCGCCGGCCCAACCCTGGGACACCCGC